>JAQUHL010000273.1 GCA_028683635.1 Candidatus Cloacimonadota bacterium | reverse complement strand
GCAACCACAAAATCTATCTCCTGTTCTTTCAGGAAGCGCACGTCTTGAGCAACCAACTCCGGACGTCTATCCATCAAGTCCAGCAGGTCCTGCCTTGTGAGTTCCTTTTCGGGAACCAGATTGTGATTATGTCTCACCCCAAAGTCTATCCCCGCATCCGAAAGGCTGTGATAATGTGGGTTCAGGTTACCAAAAATGAATTCAGGACGGTTGCTTCGCACATGGCAGAGGAGCCCGTAGCGGATGAATTCTTCTGCGAGTGCCGCCATGCGGGTGGCGTGACCAAAACCGTGGTTGGATGTATAGATTGCTACTTTGATCAAAACATCTTCCTCAATGCAGGATGTATCGGGGTTTTTCTTTCCTGTCAGTTACTATTTCGATTACTACTTTGTTTGGCATACAGATAATTGGCATGCTTCTGATGAATCCCTGTTTGATGCAGCGTTTATCGGGACAATCGGATTTAATCATCCTGATCCTTCCATTTTTGATTTCCAGAGTATTGTGATCATCGATCACAAAGATCCTATCCTTATTCAGTGGCAGTTCAGCGATGACCATATCGTCCTTATAGACAATGGCTTTCCCAGTGGTATTTTTGGAATAAATTCTGATGCTGATGAGGCAGCTCACAAGGATGATAGTACTCACCAGGAACAGGTCCATCACAGTGAAATTCTTCCTGATGCTTTGGATCAAGAAAAGACTCCATAGATCTCAGTGCCGCAGTGGGGGCAGGTATTGGATTTATTCATCACATTTTGGAGTGCATAGTTACTTCTTGAGACGAGCACTCTTCCACACCCAGGGCAATAGGTATCCTGAAATTCCGGTACCGAGCAATTGCCAGCATATACATGTTTCAGTTTCTCTTTTGCCATTTGACAGGCGTTCTGAACCACCGACGCCGGTGTGGAAGCGATCTTGGCCTTGAAGGCGGGATGATAAGCTGAGAAATGCAGAGGAATGTCGGGATCAAGGCTGGCAAGAAAATCTATCAGTTTTCCAATTGTTGTCTGGTCGTCATTCAAGCCGGGTATCAGGAGATTGGTTATCTCAAGGTGGATCCCGGCCTCATAGACAAAGCGGATGGTAGCTAACACCGGATTCAGACTACCCTTGCAGTAAGTACGGTAAAAACTATCGTCAAAGGCCTTGAGATCAATATTCATGGCCGAAACAGCCCTGGCAATAATCTTGATAGGCTCAGGATTTATATAGCCATTACTCACCAGAACGATCCTTATTCCCTCACTCTGACAAAGGCAAGAGAAATCATAAATATATTCATACCAGGTAAGAGGTTCCGTATAGGTAAAAGCTACTTGATTCAAAAGATGCGCAAGAAGATAATCTTTCAGATCTTCCGGTGAAAGCTCATGGGTGGGGCAATCAAATTGGCTGCTTTGGAAATTTTGGCAGAAGAAACAGGAGAGGTTGCAGGAATTTGGTCCCAATGAAAGAATTCGGGAGCCTGGGAAAAAGTGGTACAAAGGTTTTTTCTCTATCGGATCCAGGGCAAAAACAATGCTGCGGCCATAGTTTTGTGCCTGGAGGATACCCTTCTTATTAAACCGCATCCTGCATAAGCCTCTACTCCCCTCCCCTATCGTGCAGAAGTGCGGACAGAGCTCGCACTGGACACTTTTTTCCCCCAGGGATTTGTAAAACATTGCTCGGCGCATTAGGCTTACTCCAGGATTTTCTTTATCTGATCGAGATGTAAGTCCAGAGCCTTCGCATTTTCCGTCAAGCATCTTTTTGCATTTTCACCAAGGCGTATTCTGAGATCATTATTCTCGTAAAGCGATGTAATATTGTCCTTTAACTGATCCTTCGAGGATACAATTATCCCCTCTTTAGCCAGCAGGCTTTCAACGCTCTGCCGGCAGGAAGCATGGTGTTCACCAATGATGATTGCTTTTTTATAGAAGGCTGGTTCGAGGGGGTTATGACCTCCAAAATCGAAAAATGATCCGCCCACAATAGCAAGATCACAGATGCTGTATGCTTCATTCAAATGGCCGATCTCGTTGATAACCAGGATTTTTTGCGGAGGCTTTGCTTCGGAAAACAAAGTATAGTCCTCTGCCCTCAGCAGGGCAAGAACCTCGTCCAGACGTTGCATGTGCCGGGGTGCGACGATCAATCGGAGCCTGGGAATCAGCAGATTGTTGACCATGCTCAATAGCAATTCTTCTTCACCTGGACGGCTGCTGCCCCAGACCAGGACAAAATCAGCTTCGTCATAGCCCCAGATCTTGCGCAGCTTTGACCCCTCATATTCTGGCAATAAAGCTGCAAATTTCAGGTTCCCGCAATTTGATACGGGAATGTTAAAAATCTGTTGAAAACGCTTTTCGTCCTCAACCGTCTGAGCACAAACCATCCTGATCGAGCTCTCGAAAAGACGAAGAAAGGATTTAAAAAAATTGTATCGACCAAAAGACTTTGCGCTGATACGGGCATTTAGAAAGAGCACGGGGATTTTATATTGCGCTGCCACAGCCAGCAGATTTGGCCAGATCTCAGTTTCCACAATCAAGACCATCCGGGGAGGATTTATCGCCAATTGTAAGTAGCGAAGATGCCAGATATCCAGGGGAGCAATCCGGGCGAAGATTCTGGGCGAGAGTTTTTGGGCAGTTGTCAGCCCACTCTGAGTATTGCAGGTTAGCACAATACTCAGTTCTGGGTATTGCTTTAGAACTCTCATTAACAATGACTTGACCGCATTGATCTCCCCTACTGAGGCTGCATGAACGAGAATGTAGGGCCCGGGGATCGACCTTGGACCATAGCCCAGACACGCATTATATGATTTCCTCCATAAAAACAGGTACAAAAAAGGATAGAGAAGCAGAAATAGTGCTTCCAACATCAGGTTCAAAATGATAAATGCAAATTGCCAGGCTATCTTCATTATATTCCTTAACATAAGAAAAAAGACGCCACAACAAGCAGCGTCTTAATCTATGGCGGGAGCGACGAGACTCGAACTCGCGGCCTTCTGCGTGACAGGCAGACGTTCTAACCAACTGAACTACGCCCCCAGCGTGTTATTCAATCGTCATAGTCACGGAACTATCATT
>JAQUHL010000272.1 GCA_028683635.1 Candidatus Cloacimonadota bacterium | reverse complement strand
ACCCAGCCATTCCGAAAGCTGGAGCATCAGGGTGGATTTTCCGATTCCCGGTTCGCCGCCAATCAGCACCACCATCCCCGGAACTATTCCCCCGCCGAGCACCAGATCCAGCTCATGTGTGCCGGTCTGCAATCTTGAGACCCCGGTTTTGTTCAGGTCTTTTATCCGTTGGGGAAGTGCCTGCGGATTTGCCGGAGAGGCATCGGCTTTTTTGCTTACCAGGCGGGAGCCTTCCCGCATTGTATCCCAGCTTCCGCAATTTGGGCATTTCCCGCTCCACTTGGTGGTTTCGAAACCGCAATCCGAACAGAAGAATATATTCGCCATTTCTTCCTCTCATGATTTTTACACCCCATAAAATTAAGGACGTGGATGGTGGCAAGGAAAAAAAACAATTCACTCATTTGGCAGAGGGACTCATTTTTGGAGCAGGGGATTTCAAAAAACTTTTTGCATAAAATAAAAACTCCGTTACTCTATCAAAAGAGGTAATGTTAATGAAAGCAAATATCGTTATATTTGGAACTCCCACCTGTGCCTGGTGTTCCAAAGTGAAAGATTACATAAGCAAAAAAGGATTGACCTACAAGTATATAGATGTTTCAAGGGACGAGCGTGCGCTGAAGGATATGATTTCCAAAACAGGTAAACAGGGGGTGCCTCAGCTCTGGATAAACAATCGTCCGATAGTTGGTTTCGATCGGGAAAAGATCGATCGAATGATAAACGAATCAAAATAAAGGGAGAACTTACAATGACAAACTCAGTTGAAAAACTTCACGGACTGATCACTCGTCTTCAAGTGGTCATGAGCGAAATTGACTACACTCAGAAAGCTTGCCTGCAAGCAGGGAAAATGGAGTGTGCCCTACTTAACTATCTCTTCAAGGTAGATATCCCCACCAATATGAATGAGCTTGCCAGGGTTTTGAATGTCTCGCATAGCCGGGTCACAAGAATCATGGACAACCTTGTTCTCAAGAGCCTGGTAATCCGGAAGCCCTCAGAGGATGATCGCCGCTGCTGGTATGCCATCATTACGGATAAGGGCAAAAAGATTGCCAAAAACAGCCAGCAAACCATTGTTAACCATCAGGAAAAAATCTCCAAAATCATCCCCGAAAAAGAGATAGAAAACGTTATCACCAGCCTTAAAAAATATGTGGATGCCTACGAGAAAGTTCTGAAAGAAACCTACGTGGAGATCTGATGCCAAGCACAATAAGCACCCGCTGGACCGGAGGCATGGCATTTGACGCCCTGGTCAGCGGGCACCACGTTTTGATGGATGCGGATCCGGAATGGGGTGGCGAAGATGGCGGAGCACGTCCCAAAGCCCTGCTTCTGGCAGCCATCAGTGGCTGTTCGGGAATGGACGTGGTATCGATCCTGAACAAAATGAAGCTTCCCGAATATCAGTTTCAGATGGATCTGGAAGCGGATTCCACCTCCGAGCATCCGGTTGTCTATCACACCATCAGGGTGTGGTATCGCTTCCAGGGAGAGTCTCTGCCCCAGGAAAAAATCGTCAAAGCCGTCAAGCTCTCCACCGAAAAATACTGCGGTGTAATTGCCATGCTGAGAAAGGCTTCCAATATCCATATCAAAGTTATGATCAACGATGAAGAGGTCCTCTGATGAAATATTTCCTCATTCTGATGCTGATTCCGTTGTTATTTTGCGGATGCAACAAAGCAAAACCCGAGGCTGAACCAACCGAAGAAGCTACCGAAGAAATTAGCGTCGATATAGATCAAGCTCTCTCTGATTACGAAAAGGGCAGCTGGATCGAAGATTACGACAAAGCCCTGCAATATGCCAAAGAACTTTCCCGCCCCATCCTTGCGAACTTCACTGGCTCAGACTGGTGCGGATGGTGCATCAAGCTCAAAGGCGAAGTCTTTGATAAACCTGCTTTCCAGGACTATGCCAAAAGTAAACTGGTTCTTCTGAAACTCGATTTCCCCAAGGATATCGTCCAAACCGATGCTCTCAAAGATCAAAACCGGAAACTTCAAAGCAAATTCGGTATTGAAGGCTATCCCACCATCATCCTGATCGATGCCGAAGGAAAGGAAATTGCCCGCACCGGCTATCAGCCCGGCGGAGATACTGCCTATGTCGAGCACCTTAAACAGCTTCTTAACTAACTGATAATTGCAATGATAGAACTCCCGGTAGCAATATCGGGAGTTTTTTATGCCACCCGGATTTTGCGCCATGTAACACGGGATTCATCCCGTCAGTTATGCCACCCGGATATTGCGATTGGTAACACGGGATTCATCCCGTCAGTTATGCCAATGATCTGCAGCTATTTTTCCATATCTATGACAGGTACAAACCTATGTTACAGACGGTCTGAAGACCGTGCCACCATGCAGTGTAATGGATCCAATCTTACATCTGAGCCGTGAACCGCTCATATCCCAGGACCTCAGGGAGCAAGCCATCCTCCACAGCCCGCTTGACGCTGATACAAGGCAGGTCTTGCTCATAGATGGCGGTTTTGGTGATGCTTTCCAGGTCCAGCTCATATTTCTTCCCTAACCCAACTTTACCACATAGAGTGTTTACATGCCTGTCCTGCAAGCAGATAAGTTTTTCGTGGGGACTACATATTTCGAATATTATGTGCTTTTATAACTGGTTTGGGACTCATGTTTAGAGCTTTGTATATTTTCAGATGGTAGGGCTCTGCGGTGGTGGTAATCCGCTCGATAGTCGTCGTTTTGTCTCTGTTCAAAGCCGTAATGCTCACGCGCCGGTGAGTTGACATTCTCACTCTCACAGTGTTCCAGGATTCTGTTATCCCATCCAGACGCAACTGAAGACAGATGGAATTGAGAAGGTGATATGCCAATACTGCAATGAAGATATGAGCTTCTGCCCGTTTTTCGGTGCTGTGGTAGATGGGACGGAAGGCCAGTTCATGTTTGAGGCTACGAAAAGCAGACTCTATCCGGTTCAGCATCATATATGTGTCCCAGATTTGCTGCTCATCCCATTCGGAATTACTACTGCGCAACCAGTATGAACCGGAAAAACGATCTTCTTCCTCTTCCTGCTTTACCTTGTGATACTCAATGGAATTCA
>JAQUHL010000271.1 GCA_028683635.1 Candidatus Cloacimonadota bacterium | reverse complement strand
CACTGGAGGCAGGATCAGAGAGCCGATCAGGTTCAATCTCAAAAAATTCGATGCCAGAATCACTACAAAGAGAATCACCATCCCCTTCCTTTCCTGCATCGTCCATTTAAGGTAGGCACTATCGCTTAAAAAGATACCCAATACTTTGGAACCGTCCAGCGGAGGAAAGGGAATAAGGTTGAAAAATGCCAGCAGCAGATTCATGAAGATCACATAGAAGCAGATATTAAGCACCAGCGAATTGGCACTGAGGTGGAAGATCAGCGCAAAGAGAACTGCTATCAGGCAGTTCGATAACGGCCCCGCCAAAGCCACCAGCCCGGAATCCCGCTTGAAGTTTTTGAAGTTATATGGATTGAAGGGTACTGGCTTGGCATAACCATAGACGATCTTGGCAGTAAACCAGAGCAAAAGCGGCAGGATAACAGTGCCAAAGAGATCGATATGTTTAAGTGGATTCAGGCTCAGCCTGCCAGCCCGCTGGGCGGAATCGTCTCCCAAAAGCTGAGCTGCAAAGGCATGTGAGATCTCATGGATGATAATCGAATAAAACACCAGCCCAAAGATCAGGGCATTACTTAGATATTTGGCAAGGACAAGACTAAGATCAGTATTCATGAAAGCTCAAACCTGCTCATTCTGCCCTGCGAGGCGATAAAACTTCCTTTTGCCCGCCTTCAATACTGCTCCCTCAACCGGGGTGATAACCTTTGTTACATCCTGGATCCTGATCCCATCAATCGAGATTGCTCCGGAATCAATCAAGCGCTTTGCCTCGGAATTTGAAGTACAGGCTCCGCAGCTAACAAGCAGGATTACGATCCCGATTCCTCCCTCCGGAACTCTGAAGACCGGCATCTCGTCTGGTATGGCTTTCTTGGAAAAGACCTGTTCAAAAGCCTGCTGCGCATCTTCAGCGGTTGCCGTGCCATGATACAGCTTTACGATCTCCCAAGCGAGGCGTTTCTTGGCCTGCATCGGATTCATGCCTTTAGCCAGCTCTTGCTTCATTTTTTCGATCTCGGAAAGTGGAATCGTGGTGGCATAACAGAAATAATTCAGAATCAGGCTATCCGGAATGGACATCACCTTGCCATATTTTTCCCGGGGTGGATCGAAGATGGCGATATAATTGCCCAGGGATTTACTCATTTTGTTTGTCCCATCTGTGCCCATCAGGATTGGTGAAAGGCAGGCAAGCTGCTGGCTTTGGCCAAAATAGCGTTGCAAATCGCGCCCCGCCAGGATATTGAACTTCTGCTCTGTGGCTCCCAGTTCGATATCGCTCCTGATTGCCACCGAATCATAGCCCTGAAGAAGTGGGTACATCAGTTCATGCATACCCAGAGCCAAACCCTGTTCATAACGGTTCCGGAAGGTATCATGCGCCATAAACTGTGCCAGGGTAAACTTACCCAAAAGCTGCAATACCTCGCTCATCCCCATCGTACCGAACCACTCGCTCTGATATCGCACTTCCGTTCGTTCCGGATTAAGCACAGTATAGAGCTGCTCCATATAGCGTTCACTATTGGCAAGTACCTCTTCCCTGCTTAGGGGCGGACGTGAATCATCCCGGCCTGTTGGATCCCCTATCTGGGCAGTGAAATCCCCGATTATAATGATCCCCAGATGTCCGAGATCCTGAAAATCCCGCATCTTACGGATCGGTACCAAATGACCCAGATGCACATCGGCACCGGTGGGATCGATACCATACTTGATGCGCAGGGGTACTCCGCTCTGGCGGGATAAGGCAAGCTTTTGGATCAGTCCCTCTTCGGGGATGATCTCCTCAACCCCCCTCCGGATGATCTCCAGATCCTGATCAAATTCTTTATGCATATCTTTCTTCCTTAACGTCTTGGATATCTCTTCTACCCTGCTTTGGGGAGGCAACGCAGAGCTTGCACAAAACACTGAGGACAGAAATTCTGTCAAGATTTATGGACTGACTTGAGGATTTTCCTCTATATGTCAACACCCTGGAGCAGTGCCAAAAAATCCTTATTCTGAACGATAAATGCCTGGGGCATCAAAGCTGTGTGACTTTCATTGATGTGATGGGGTTCAAGAGCCTTATTGAGGAAAGGTATTCAGGAGATCCAAAACCGTTACAATAGAAGACCATTGAATAATGGCTTGTAGGGTAAAGCCCTCCTTTTAGGGTGGTGGGCGGGAATAGATTTATAAAACAAGCCTCACAACCAGCATATTTGGTAGTCTGTAAATCGATAAATCGGGATGTGCAACGGTCTTATAGAATATATGTTCAAATTATCGATCTTACCTGCAGTGAGTTCTGGCTGGTCTCAGCCTGAGCTTAGCGTGAGCATAGCGTGAGCTTAGCGTGGAAATCCACGCATTGTTCACACTATGCTCACGCTAAGCTCACACTAATCTAAAGAGGTAGGGATGGTGAAGGCCCCTTTTCCATATTTTCATGTCAGGCATTCTTTTTAAGGGGCTTTAGAAGCTCTTCAACGGCTAAAAAAGCATTGACACCAGAAGCCAAATCAAAAGATGGTAAAAAACTCATACTTTATGGAGAGAGTGAATGAAGAATATTTTGGTGCTTGGTGCAGCGGGGCAGATAGGTTCGGAATTGGTACCCTATCTTCGGTCTATATATGGAGGACGCAAAGTGATTGCCTCCGACCTGTTGATGGAAAATTGTGTGGCCTTGAAAGAGGGTGGACCCTGTGAAGTTTTGGATGCTTTGGATGGCAAAGCGATGTTTGATTTGGTCAAAAAGTATAACATCGATACGATATTCAATCTGGTGGCAATGCTTTCCGCCAAGGGAGAAGCTAATCCCATCCTGGCCTGGAAGATCAATATGGAAAGCTTGTTCAACGCTCTGGAAATCTCCCGGCAGACCAAGGGCGCAGTCTTTACGCCTTCTTCGATCGGAGCTTTTGGACCCACAACCCCTCCGGATGCCACTCCTCAGGATACTGTGATGCGTCCCACCACGATTTATGGAATCAGTAAAGTGGCAGCCGAACTCCTGGGGGACTATTATTATCTGAAATATGGAGTTGACGCCAGAGGTTTGAGGTATCCAGGAATCATTTCCAATGTTACTCTCCCCGGGGGCGGAACCACA
>JAQUHL010000270.1 GCA_028683635.1 Candidatus Cloacimonadota bacterium | reverse complement strand
GTAGTGTACTGAGTATTATGAGCAGATGAGTTTGTGGTATGGCTTGATCCAATCTGCAAATAGCGTGCGAGATTTGCAAGCTTTGCCAAACAAGGCTGGCGGATTTTGTCCCACCGATCTTTGCCCTCATAAGAAGAAGAAAAAAAAAGAGGTGATCCCAATGAGTAAAAATTCTGTCGCCTGTAGGTTTATGTTATTGATAACATTTCTATTGTGTTCTTCCAGTCTGAGTTCCATATTATACATCAATGAACTGATTTCTTCCAATCAATCTGGATATATGGATTCTTTTGGTGAAACTTCAGATTGGATCGAACTTTATAACAGTGCATCCACCCCTTTGAGTCTCTTTGGATACTATCTTTCGGATGATGCATCAGAACTGGATAAATGGAGCTTCCCTGCAGTAATCATCCCAGCCCAGGCATATCTTGTGGTCTGGGCAAGCGACAGGGATTTGCTTACTCCGATGGGAGAAGTTCATACCAACTTCAAGATCAGTAATGGTGAAAGCATCCTGCTCTCAAGCCCAACCCTCAACATTATTGATCAGGTGACTCTTCCCAATCTAGCTCCTGATAACTCTCTTGGAAGGCTCAATGATGCATCGCCTCAGTGGGCTTATTTCCAGATTCCCACTCCAGGTGAGAGCAATCAATCCCAGCAGGGATATCTGGAGCTTCTCACTCTTCCCCAAGCGAACCATCCTTCCGGTTTCTATGTCAATCCTATCTCGTTATCCCTCACTACCTCCGAAGCTGCTACTCAGATCTGGTACACTCTGGATTGCTCTATTCCCTCTCCGGAAAATCCATCAGCGATTCTCTTTGATTCCCAGGCTCCCTTGTCGATAATGGACAGAACTCCAGAGCCAAACGACATTTCTTTGATCCGCACCACGCTACCCTGGGATGGAACTTCCGCAAACTGGATTCATAAGTGGTTTCCACCTTTGGGACAAGTGAAGAAGGTGACCGTGATCCGCACAAGAAGCTATAAACCTGGATGCCTGCCCAGCGAAGAACAGATACTTACCTATTTCATCGGCTCAGAATTCCTCCCGGCATATCAGAATCTCCCGGTAATCTCACTGGTTACGGAAAGAGCGAATCTCTTCAGTGATCTCACGGGGATCTATGTTCCCGGCACTGACAGCCTGGGAAATCCCTATCCCACTGCTGATCTGGCAAATTACAATCAGGGTTGGGAACGCGAAACACACATCCAGCTTTGGGAAGCAGATCGCCAAAGTGGATTCAAAACCAGGGCAATCACGGAAATCCATGGCTCGGGTTCTTCACGTATGAACCGCAAAGGGCTACGTTTTGAGTTCAAGGGCAGCCAGGGTATCCCGAACCTGGCTTATGATCTCTTTGCGGATGGCACTTTTGAGTCCTATGATGCCTTTGTTGTCCGTGCCTCGGGACAGGATGCCCATCATGCCATTTTCAGAGACGCCTCGATCCACACGATGTTCCTGCAGGATGGTATCGATGCTTCACGTTCAAGACCTGTAATCCTCTTTGTCAATGGCGAATACTGGGGTGTACACAACATCCGTGAACGTTCCGATGAAGAATATGTTGCCCGGATTCATGATCTCGATGTTGATAAACTGGATTGCCTGGAAAATACGAATCGTGCCAATCCAGTAGCCAGAGTTGGGAACAACGATCGCTTTAACCAGCTTAGAGATTTCCTGCGTAACAATGATATCAGTATCCCAGCCAATTATGATATCCTGAATCAATTCATCGATATCGAAAACTTCGCCAAATACTATATCGCCCAGATCTTTGTGGCAAACTCGGACTGGCCCAGCTACAATCTTAGATATTGGCGATATAAACCCGAACTTGATATACCAGGCCAATACTTCAATCCAAATCCGGATAATCCCTACCAGGATGGACGTTTCCGCTGGCTGCTTTATGATCTTGATCAATCCCTGGGAAGGTATCACACCTACAATGCCAATACTCTTCAGGCCTGCTCAAATGTGGGTTCCTGGAACGATTACATCTATTTCACCTTTCGTAAAATGATCGGTGCAACCGATGCCAGTGGCCTTCCCGTTCCTGATGGCAGCGGAACTTATTCCAATGGCAGCCCACAGTTCCGCCAGCTCTTCATCAATTATTTCTGCGATGCTTTGAACACCCGTTTGCTTCCATCCCGGACGACAGAGAAAATCACCCAGTTTCAAAACCAATACAATCCCTATATGCCGGAACACATTGCCAGATGGCAGCTCCCGGAAAGCATGTCCTTCTGGAATTCCGTTTCCAATGCCATGCGCAGCTTCCTGAACAACCGTCCTGCGGCTATCCTCACCCACCTTGCCAACAAGTTCCAGCTTCTTGGTGGAACAGCAACCCTGAGCCTGAACATCAATAATTCTGCCATGGGGCACATCCGGCTAAACTCACTGGATCTTGGTGCCAACCCTGGCTTTGAACCCCTTCCCTTCAGTGGTGTCTATTTCCAGAACAACCCTGTAAAGATAAAGGCAATTGCCAATCCGGGCTATCGCTTCGTGGGCTGGATTGGCACAACGGAACCTTCTGATAGCCTGATGTTTAGCCTGGCTGGCGATCTTCAGCTCACCGCAGTTTTCGAGTTTGACGAGGATGATTTCCCCGGAGATACGCTCAATCCAGAGCCTTACAATCTGAATCTGGAACCCTTCAGTTTTCTTGGTTTCAGCGCTGATAGCCCAGCGGGATCCTACCCGCCAAACACGCGTTTTTTAATGGCACCGGGAGCAGATCCGAACCTTGCTGCTGAGATGACGCTTCCCTACACCTCCCCTTATAACCTTACTTCCAGAACCAGGATCGAAGGTTTGGATTACAATGGTATTGCACTAATCAACACCGGAAACCCACCCCTTTCCGGGACAACGGAAGGCTATCTCGGAGCAGTTGTCGTGGGTTTGAAGACCATTGGGCAAAGTGGCTTGAAGCTCAATTTCACAGCAGAAACGATGATCGTGAACGAGCGCATCTATGGCATCGCAGTTCAATACCGGATCGGAACTCAAGGGAGTTTCAGTGATCTGATGCTCAATGGTGAGCCTCTTCGCTACATCCGCTCCACCCTTGTCGGACACAAGCAAACTTT
>JAQUHL010000269.1 GCA_028683635.1 Candidatus Cloacimonadota bacterium | reverse complement strand
CAGAGTTCTTTCGCCACAAACTCGAAGATCAGCTTGAGATCTATCGTCGTCAAAACCTCGAGCTCGCAGAAAGCAACCGCATCATCTCCGAAAAGACTAATGCCCTGGAAACGAACAACAACCTATTGATTGCCACAAATGTCCTTCTGAACCGCGTGATTTCCATCTTGGCCCACGATCTGAGAGGTCCTGTTTCCAGTATCTATCAAACTCTCGATTTATTTAAGGAGGGGGTGTTTTCAGATTCTGAGAAAGAAGAACTCATTGAGCAACTTAATCAATCATCAAAAACCACCTATCGCCTGATCAACGAACTACTCTCCCTGGCACAGAAATATAAGACCGGAGGAGAGGATGATCCTGCTCTGATCGATGTTAATCATGAGATCCAGGATTGCATCTCACTCACTTACACTGTTGCCCGACCAAAGCAAATCAAGCTCATCTACCATCCCAATCCAAACCTGCCCCAGATCAAACTTATTCGTAGCCGTTTCAGGCTCATTCTCCGCAACCTCCTGGCCAATGCTGTGAAGTTTTCACACCCTGGATCGGAAGTTTTGGCCAGTATCCAGGATCTGGGAGATATTTTCCAGCTCCAAATCATGGATCAGGGTATTGGAATGAACCCGACCCAGATCGATCATATCCTTGCCGGATCATCATTTACCCAAACTGGAACCCAGGAGGAAAAGGGATTTGGCCTGGGCCTGGTCTTTGTACTCGAATCCATCCTCCAAACCAATGGTAAACTCGACATCGCAAGCAGCCCAGGGAAAGGCAGTTGCTTCACCATTTCCTGGGATAAGTCACTTCTGATGTAGTATGTTAATACATCGCACAGGGAGATAATGTACAGACACTGGTCAGATTGAAGTAGGTAGTCTTGCCACGCAGGTTTGGTTAGTATATTATAGCGTGTTTTTTGTGAAATGACATATTCCATGCCCTGTCTGTCGCCCAATAATGTATGGTGCTCTGGCCCCATACCCTGGCAAAATTATGCCATTTCAAAGTGGAAACTGATTTATCTGGAGAACGTAAAAGCAATAAATTCCTGTTTAATACTCCCAGATATCCCTTAGGAGAAGTTTATGAAGAAGTATATTATAAAAATCGGCGCAGTTCTAATGCTATTGATCCTCGTTGCCGTTCGGATCTATAGGCATAACCAAGAATCGACCAATCAGTCCCAAAGCGGTCCACGAGGTGCTGTTGCAGTTCCTGTGGAACTCAGCCATGCGACCCTGATGGATATCAAGGAACTGGGAAATTATACAGGAACCCTAAAACCTCGCTCCGGTTACACAGTGGCTCCCAAAACATCCGGAAGGCTGAACAAGGTCTTCGTGAAACTCGGAGATAGAGTCCAAAATGGACAGCTTGTAGCGAGCCTGGAGGATGATCTTGCATCCCAACAGGTTGAACAGGCCAGAGCAACGCTAACGGTGGCTCAAGCACAGGTTGAACACGCCCGTTTGAGCTTAGGAGTAGCTGAGGAAAATTGGCAAGCGGTAAAAAACCTTTTTGAAAAGTCCTATGCCTCGAAAGCTCAGATGGATCAAAGTGATGCTGAAAAAGCTGCTGCCCAGGCAAAATATGATGTTAGTCTTGCTGAAGTTCAACGCGCCAATGCCAGCTATAAATCATCTCTAATCCAGTTAGCCTACACCCAGATAAGAGCTTCATGGACAGGAGGATCAAATATCCGGGTAGTGAGTGAGGTTTTTGCAGATGAAGGCTCGGTCGTATCTGCGAACGCGCCGATACTATCCATTGTGGATAATAGTGATGTCATCGCTGAGATTGAAATCATTGAAAAGGAATATTCCAAAGTCAAAGTAGGTCAAACTGCAAGCATAAGCACAGATGCTTACCCTGGACGCAGCTACTCAGGCAAACTGGCAAGGTTGGCACCGGTTCTTTCCAGTTCCTCGCGTCAAGCCAGAGCTGAAGTCGAGATCCCCAATCCGGATGCTTCGTTGAAACCGGGTATGTATGTTAAAGTAGCTTTGGTCTACGACCAGCATTCATCAGTACAGGTGGTACCATATAGCTCCATTGTCACCAGAAATGGCAAAAAGGGAGTTTATGTGGAGGATACTGATACAGACACTGCAAAGTTTATTCCTGTCTCCACAGGCATCCAGGAAGGAAGTTTTATCGAGATCATTGAACCGGAACTCACCGGTAAAATTGTTACCCTGGGAATGGATCAGCTCAAAGATGGCTCCAAGATAAAAGGTTATGACTCCGGGCAGAGACCTTCCCAACCCTCGAGGAAATCCGGAGCTAAAGAATGAGTCTTCCCCAAAGTGCAGTAGAACGGCCGGTATTCACTGTCATGCTCGTCCTGATTGTGGTAATCTTAGGTTCCGTAGCCCTATCCCGCCTTTCTGTAGATCTGATGCCTGATATAACTTTCCCCACCCTGAGTATTGTGACCAATTATGGCAATGCCAGCCCGGAAGAAGTGGAAACCCTTATTACCAGACCCATTGAAGAAGCAGTAGCAGCCGTACCCGGGGTTGATACCATCGATTCTGAATCCGGCGAAGGCTTCAGCAATGTGCGGATTTCATTCACCTGGGGTTCCGACTTAAACGAAGCCGCAAATGATCTGCGGGATAGACTGGATAGGGTAATTTCTTCCCTCCCTGAAGATGCAGGCAGGCCATCCCTGAGGAAATTCGATCTCTCTGCTACTCCGATAATGGAATTGGGGGTAACCAGCATGCTCTCCCCTCTGGAGCTGAGAAACCTGATAGACGAGCAAGTGGAATACCGCCTGGAAAGAGTCCCCGGCATCGCAGCCATCAACGTTCGGGGTGGAATGACCAGAGAAATCCACATCAATCTTGATCCAGAAAAGATCAGTAGCCTAAAGATCCCCCTGGATCAAGTGGCAAATGCCATAAATTCAGCAAATGTCAATATCCCTGCCGGATCCATCAGTATTGGCAATAGCGAGCTGAACATCCGTACTCCCGGTGAGTTTACTGCCATCTCCGAACTACTGCAAACTGTAGTTTTAGAGCGCTCCGGTTCTCCGATTACCCTGGAGCAAATTGCCTCAATTGAGGATTCCTGGCAAAAAATCTCCAGACATACCAGGATCAATGCCCAAACCGGT
>JAQUHL010000018.1 GCA_028683635.1 Candidatus Cloacimonadota bacterium | reverse complement strand
AACAAGCTCATCTTCCTGGGCGAGATATCCGCCCTCACCGGTGAGCCAGACATCATCCAAATAGAGAGCAAAGGCATCCCAGGAAAGGCATTGCCAGGCCAGATATATGGACTGCCCCTCATAAGCTGACAGATCGAAAGAATATTCTGTCCAGACCGCCGGAACCTCAATATAGGGTTCAGCGGTGATGGGCTGGAAGGATTCCGGGTTTGTGTCCGTACCCGATATCAGCACCCGGAGCCGCTCGAGACCATAGGCAGTAGTGTGGGAACAAGCCCAAAACCTGAGCTGTGGATCATCACCCAGGCGGGCCCGGGGAGAGATCAGCCAGTTATTAGTAGGGGGAGAGGTGGCATTCATGGACATCAGCATCTGGCTACCCCGGTAGGGAACCGGATGAGAAACAGGAGGTGTGCAGGCCGCGGGTGAAAAGACCATCCATGCCAGTTCAGCACCATTGAAGAGGAAATCCGTATCCGTCCATTCCCAGGAGGGTGAGCCATCGAGATCCAGGTTTTGCCAGGGATAGAAAGATAAGGAAAACTCCGGATAGCCCTCGAAACCATCGAAGAGAATGAGATCTCCGCCCGTGGGCGGGATGGTCACAATGACCATATTGGAGGGCTGGGAGAATACTCCCTGGGAATCGACTGCCTGCACGAAATACTGGTAGCTCTGGCCATGAGAAAAGGAAAAGTCCTGATAGCCCGTCTCCACAGTATCAGCCAGTGGCTGGCCATTCCGGAAGACCTGATAGTATTGCACCTCACCCTGGACCGGGGGTTCCCATTCAAGCAGAACATGATCTTGAGCATAGCTACCCTGCAGGTGTTGGGGCGGTGGATTGGCAGTGCCGGTTTGGAAGTTCCAGATTGGGCTCTCAAAGGGCTGCCCCTCCTGCCAGGCAATAACCTTCCAAAAGTATTGAACTCCTATCTCCAGATCGGTGGCCAGAGTGAATGAGGCTTGCGGGAGAGCGCTATCCAGAAGCGTTAACTGCTGCTCTGATGTGCCAAACCAGAGATCAAAGCTCTGCGCCTGGCTCTGCCAGGAAAGAGTCAAAGCAGAGTGGTAAATTCCTGTGGCTGTGTCCTCGGGGTAAGGATAGCGGGGTGTGTATGGATCCGCTTCGAAATATAGCTGCAGGTTCGAGCGCAGGGTCTTGCTGCTGAAACCAGTCTGAGGTGGATCTTCCGGATCCGGATCTGTGGTATTTGAGTAAAAAACCAGCGCTGAGGGAAAGCCGGTTTCGTGGCTGCAGAAATCATCGCCGTTGCTGGTATATTCCCAGGCATTATCCTCAAAAGCGAGCAGCAGATTATCCGTTCCGTTGTAATCAAAGGGAGTGATGGGGATGGTGAGCCAGCCTGTTCCGGGGATGGCGGCGGAGAAAAAATCCTCGCTAAGCCCCCCCTCATATACCAGGCTAAGCTCGCTCACCGGAGCCCAGGAGCTAAGCTGGGTACCAGCATAATACCCCAGCCAGATGCGGAACTGGCTATTGGCAGGGATGAAGCCGGTGGAGACGATCCGGTATTCAAAGCCCAGTTGGTGAATCGGGCCGGAGCTGTTGATCTGGCTGGCAGGATACAACTGCTGGGAATATGAGTAGCGCATAAAGGGCTCGAAGGGCAGGGATTCATTATATATATCCCCGTCCCCGATCTGGATGAGATCTGCATAAAGAGCAAAGCAAACAAGCGCACAGAACACAAAGACCAGCAAGCCTGCCCGCAGTCTGGTGCGCCACAAGCCCCAGGCTGAGCCCTGGGGACTGATCATGGCTGCTAAGCCTGGTGGATGTTTAGCCCAGGGTGATTGGCACACAAGACTATCAACTCCGTTTTTGCCAAAGGCTGAGCTGCAGGATTTTCAGGCTGTGGTTGCGAAGATTTTGGGGGATGATCTGGTAGATGTTCTGAGGGGTATCGACCAGTTCAAACTCCTCTTGAAGCATCTCTGAGATGGTTTCGAAGGATGAGATGGGCTCGCCGTCTTTGCGGAAGCCTCCCAGCCGATTGGCAAGTGGAGTGAGTTCATCCTTGTAATCGTAAGCATCGACGATGGCAAGCAGCCCGCGGGGATTGATCCGGGAAACGATGCTCTTTAGAAAACCGCGGGGATTGAGGGTGCTTTCCAGCACGCTTTCAGCCAGGATGAAATCGTAGCCCTGGTATTTTTCCAGAAGGTTTGAAGCATCGGCCTGCATAAATTCCAGGCGGGAAGCGATATCTTCCAAACCGAATTCCCACAAGTTTTTCTCGACATAGCCAAAAACCTCGCCTTCTTCCATTTTCAGATAGCGGATGCTGCCTTTTTCCTTCATTTGGGTGGCAATCCTGATCAGGCGGGCAGTGGTGTCCAGGCCCAGGACATAGGAGAAATAGCGCGCCAGCTCAAAAGCTGTTCTGCCGGTTTTGCAGCCCAAATCCAGCGCTCGGGAGCGTTTGATCCTCTCCAGGTACGGAGCCAGGGTTTGGACGAGATAGAGCGAGTAGTTTTCCTGGGCACAGATCTCATCTCCCCAGTTTACCTCGCACCACGGGATCACGCTGGAATCGCTTTCATAGAGTTCTTCATGAACCGGAACAGGTGCAGAGCTTTCCACATAGCGAAATCCCGCATGCTGGAAGAAATGCCTGCGGAAGGCATAACGGGAGTGGTAGGTGGCTTCATTGCCGGTGGAAATGAAGGAGCCACCCTTGATGAGGTTGTGCTGGGTATCGAAGGTGGGAGTGGAAAAATCATCGTAGTAGGGATGCACAAGGAAGCCGGGAAAGCCATAGATGGGGGTCTCGGTCCATTGCCAGACATTGCCGATCACGTCATAAAAACCACCCATTTGAAATTCGTCCACCGGGCAGGCAGAAGCATAGTGCTCCAGGTTGATGTTGCCTGGAGCTTTGTCCCACCAGGGCTGATCCGTTTCCAGGGACAGATCCCTGAGGCGGTACCACTCTTCTTCCGAGGGCAGGCGGATGGGTTTGCCGCTTTGCTCAGCTTTCCAATTGCAAAACGCCTTGGCTTCCAGATAGTTCACTTCCACGGGATGGTTCCAGGGCAGGGGGATGATGCTGGCCATAGTGCGCAGCTTGTAGCTGCCATCGGACCCGATGATCCACCAGAGGGGATGTTCGGCTTGTTTATAGGTTCTCCAGGCCCAGCCTTCTGAAGTCCAGTATTTCTTTTCCCGGTATGCTCCGGCATCCACGAAAGCTTTGTATTCGGCATTGGAAACCAGGTATTGGGAGGCCAGGAAATCCTGCACATCAGCCTGGTAGCTGCCATATTCGTTGTCCCAGCCATAGAGGGGATGCTGGCGTTCTTTACCGAGCTTCACCTGGCCTCCGGCCACAGCAAGGAGCATGTTTTCCGGGGCCTTGTCGCTGTGGGGGCAATATGCCCAAAAATCCAGCTGTTTTACTTCCCCGATGGGTAGCTGCCGGATCAGGACTGAGGAGGTCTCCAGATGGATACGTTGATGCTCGATGACCATCAAAATCGCCCACCAGGGGCTTTCCCAGGTGATGGGAGTATCCATGGGCAGGCTGCAGATCAGTTCGTCCACCCTGGCCCGCACCTGGTCCCGGTAAGCTTTGACTTCCGGAACCCCTGGCCAGTTATAGTGAGCTTCATTGAGGTCATCCCAGCTCATTTCATCCACTCCGATGGCAAACATGGATTCATAGGCGGGGTTTATCCGGCTGGAAACCAGCTTTGCCACGCTGAGCTTGTTGATATAGAAAACTGCCGTGTGCCCCAGATAGAAGATCAGGGGATGGCGCAAGGGATCGGCGCGCAGATAAAAAGCTTCGTCCCGGGCCAGGCTTTCATAGAGCTTTTCATCAATTGTGAAGGTCTGGTGGAAATAGTGACGGATCTTTTCCCTCAGGGTATTGGGATCTCCACGGAGCACGATGGTTCTGATGCCTTTGATATCGTCCATGCTTCCCATCTCAGGTCTCACAGGGAAGGCTCAGCCACAAAACGAGGTAGATCAGGAATCCGCTGCCGCCAAAGAGAGTAAAACCCAGGAAGACAAGGCGCACGATCGTGGGATCCACATGTGTGGCTTTGGCAAGCCCGGAGCATACGCCCCCCAGGAGCTTATCCCTTCTGCTACGGAAGATTTCCTTCTCGTGGACTGCATAGTTATCCACTTCCAGGACGGGTAAGATGATCCAGAGGATCAAATATAGCCAGAAGGCCAGGGAGCCATAGAAAAACAGGATGAAGAAGGCAGCCCGGATATAGAGGGAAGGCACATTGGTGGTCTCGGCCAGACCCGCACATACACCTCCGATTTTGCCAAAGCGGGCAGAGCGGTGCATCGGGATCTTTTTCATCAGGACATCTCCTCAGATCTCAGTGAGTAAAGGGTTTTCAGGGATTGCGAACCCTCCTTCCAGATGAACTCACCCTTGGAACAGGGCAGGGAGTTACACTCTGCACAGGTGTTGTATCCTTTTTCCAGGGCACAGCTCCTGATCTCACACTGGGCACAAAAGCTGATCTTTTTGCCCAAGCTAAGGCAACCTTCGCAACAGGTATCTTCCGGGGCGATCTCTGTGCCAAAATGCTCTTTGAACCCTTCAGCCATTTTTTGCATCAGGGCTTTGTCCTGGGTTCTGAAGGCGATATTGGCATCGCAGACCGAGCAGTCTATTCCGCAGGGTGCATGTTTCATAAGTTCTCCTTGGGGTTCCTGTCTAACCCAGTTTCCAGTTGAATGGACCTGATCTTAACCCAGCTCAGCACCCCTTGATGTATGGGGCGCTGCACCATGCCCCGTTTTATTATGTCCTTTCAACGTGGAGTCTGTATATCAAACCCCAAATCAAAGCCATTGATAAAACTTATTTTGTCAATAGTGAAATTCGTTCCGGCAGATAAATCTTGACACAAAGAGTATCTTCTGGGATGGGATAACCAGTGTGAAATGCAAATCATCAAATAGGATAAAAGGAGTTTGTAATGAAATACTTCCGCAAACTGATCGGTGAAAAATGCTACCTCTCCCCGGTATCGATAGACGATGTGGAAAAATATACAGAATGGGTGAACGACCTCGAGATCGGGCAATTTGTGTTATTCTCGGCCGGAGTTTATGACTTGGACAAGGAGCGGGACACCCTCAAAGCCCTGATGCAAAAGACCAGTATCTTTGCCATTGTGGAGCGGGATACGAACAAAGTTATCGGCAATTGCGGCTTGCACGAGGTCAATGAAGTCCACCGCCGTGCCTCGTTTGGCATCTTCATCGGTGAAAAGACTTTCTGGAACCAGGGGATCGGCACTGAAGCCACAGAACTGATTCTGGATTATTCCTTCAATATCATGAACCTGAACAACATCTCCCTGGAAGTGGTGGCATATAACCAGCGGGCTGTGAAGTGCTATGAAAAGGTCGGGTTCAAATATGTAGGCCGGCGCCGAAACTATATCTTCATGGCGGGTGTTTACCACGACGTCCTGATCTATGATATCCTGGCCAGTGAATTCCAAAGTCCCTATGTCCGCAAGGTCTTTGAGGAAAGCGTCTCCGACGAAGCCGGACGCAGCAAAATCACGATCGTTTAATGTTTCGCAAGATCCGGGGGCAAACCCGAGCCATCCAGCTTCTGAACAATGCGATCTCGCACGACCGGATTGCTCAGGCCTACCTGTTTCATGGCAGGGAAGGCGTGGGCAAGTTTATGACTGCCTTCTATTTTGGGATGGCGCTCAATTGCCTCTCCAGCAGCGAATACCGTCCCTGTGGGGTGTGCGCCAGTTGCCACAAGTTTTTAGCTTTCGAGCATCCGGATTTTATCTACCTCTTTCCCACGCCCAACTACAAAATCTCCCCCACCGGAGAGATCAAGGACGGTTCCAGCCTCAAGGAATACGAAGCTTATCTCTCCAATAAGCGGGAAAGCCCCTGGAAGACCTTCTTCTTCCCGGGTTCAACGGAGATCCGCAAGGAAAGCATCATGATGCTCCAGCACCGGCTGAATCTATCCATCCATGAAGCAGCCTACCGGATCTGCCTGATCGAGGACGCAGACCAGATGAACCAGGCGACCGCCAATGCCTTCCTTAAAACCCTGGAGGAACCACCCCAGCGAACCGTCATTATCCTGGTCACGCAGCGTCTGTCCGTGCTTCTACCTACCATCGTTTCCCGCTGCCAGCTCGTCTATTTCAATCCCCTGCCCCGTTCGGTGATGGAAAGCATCCTGATCGAAAGCTTTGCCGTCGATCCACCCACTGCCCGGACGGCCTCTTTGATAGCCGATGGCAACCTCAAAACCTCGATCCGAATCGCTCAGGAAAGCAGCTCTGAAAACCGGGAACTGGCTCTCAAACTTCTGAGCCTGGCAGCGTATGACAAGGAACTGGAGTTCAATGCCTTTCTGCAAAAATCCCGGGAGCTTGTGAGCGGCGATTATCTGGTGGAAGTGATCAACCACCTGGCTATTTTTGTAAACGACCTCGCCCTGCTCAGCACCCATAGTGAATTACTCACCAATATAGACCAGATCAGCCTGTTGACGGATATTGCCACCCGGTCGGTTAACCTCGGTGAGGGCTGCCTGGAAGTCCTGCTCACCTTTGAGGATCTCAAGCGCAAGATAGCCGGCCACGTCAATAGCTCCCTGATCCTGATCAAGATCTATTTCACGCTCCGCAAACTCTTCCTACCCCCAAGCCCCTGAAGAAGATGTCCCAAAGAAAACTGGCAAAAAACATCAGTGTAATGTCCATTGCCATCATGCTCAGCCGGGTATTGGGACTGGTGAGGGACCAGGTGATGGCCTATTTCTTTGGCAATAACTATCTGAACGACGCCTTCAACATTGCCTACAACATTCCCAACCTCCTGCGCAGGCTCTTTGGCGAGGGAGCGCTATCTGCTGCCTTTGTACCGATTTACAACGACATCGGCATCAAGGAAGGAAGGGGCAAACAGGTCAGCTTTGCCCTGAACGTGCTCTCCCTGCTGACCCTGTTTTTGGCAGCGCTTACCTTTCTGGGAATTGTCTTTGCTCCGCTAATCGTGAAAGCGCTCTATCCCGGCCTCCCGGACAACACCACTTTCTTTGCCATCCGGCTCTCCCGCATCATCTTCCCCTACCTGTTTTTTATCGGCCTCTCCTCCACAATGATCGCCATTTTGAACTCCCACGATGTGTTTTTCCTCACCGGGCTATCCTCCGCCCTGCTCAATCTGGGAATGATGGCAGGAGTTTTGATCCCCTTCTGGATCTGGGATCTAAGGGGTGAACAACTCATCTACTGGGCAGGATGGGGCGTCTTTGTGGGAGGGTTTTTGCAGACCTTGATCAACCTTCCCTGGCTTAAACGCTTTGGCTATAGCCTGAGGTTGATCATCTCCTTCAGCGGCGAAGCGCTTTCCGCTCTGTGGAAAAGATTTATCCCTTCGATGATCGGGATCGGGATCAGAGAAATAAATCTGATTGCCGATGCGGTGATGGCCTCCTTTCTGGCAGTTGGCAGCATTACCGCCCTGAGTTTTGGTAACCGGCTGATGCAATTACCCCTGGGCATCTTTGCCATTTCGACCGGAACCGCCCTGCTGCCCATGTTTTCCCGACAAGTTACCGGGAAAAAGTATGATGAACTCTCCGCCAACCTGCGCTTTGCCTCAACCAGCCTGGCCTGCCTGATCCTGCCGATAACTCTGATCATTTGCCTGCTGGGCAAGGACTTTGTGATGCTGCTCTTCCAGCACGGAGAGTTTGATGCCAGAGCCACTCTGATGACCACTCAAGCTCTGTTTTACTACTCCCTTGGGCTGATCTTCTATAGCCTGAACCAGACCATTACCCCACTCTTCTATGCTAATAAGGATACCAAAACGCCCGTTGTGATCGCAGCCTGGATGGTGGGGCTGAACATCGTCCTCAACCTCATCCTGATGCTGCTCATGCAGCACCGCGGCCTGGCGCTTTCCACATCTATCACAGCTATGGTAAACTATGCCCTGCTGCTTCATCTGCTGAAAAAGAAAATGCCGGAAGTGAGGCTCAAGGGACTGGCTACGAACCTGATCAAACCCCTTGTTATCTGCCTGGTACTGGCTCTGCCCCTCCACTATCTGAATAGCTTCTTTGTGTATCAATCCAAGCTGGCTTTGGGGATCAAAGCCCTTGTCTTTTCCACTGCCATCTTTGGCATGTTTTACCTTTTTGCCTACCTGGCACGGGTGGAATATATCTCTACTCTGCACAAAAACTTATGGTCCAGACTACTGAAGCGATAGCTGCCAAGCTTGCCTTCCTGCCGGAAGAACCCGGGATCTATCTCTGGAAGGATAAGGAGGGGAGGATCATCTATGTGGGCAAGGCGCTGAACCTTGCCAAGCGCATCAAATCCTATCTCGTCAATACCCAGAAGGATGACAAAACCGAGCTTTTGGTGCGCAATATCGCCGATCTGTATTATATCATCTCTCTAAGCGAGAACGAGGCCTTCATCCTCGAAGCTGATCTGATCAAGACTTATAAACCCAAATACAACATCATGCTCCGGGACGACAAGAGCTATCCCTTCGTGAAGGTAACGCTCCAGGAACCCTTCCCCAGGATCATGATCACCCGGGAGCGAGTCAAAGACGGTTCCATCTATTACGGTCCTTACACCGATGTGCGGGATCTGCGCAGGGTCATGCGCACCTTTGAGTGGATTTTCCCGCTTCGAACCTGTTCCCGAAAGATACCCCTGGATCGCATTGCCTTCAGCAAAGCCTGCATTAACCTCCAGCTTGGCAAATGCCTTGGCCCCTGCATCGGCAGAATTTCCCACCCTGAGTATTGCAAGGTGGTGCAGGATTATCAGAAAATCTTCCTCGGCAAACACCAGGAAATCATGGATGACTTTCGCGCTACCATGAACGCACTCTCTGAAGAGCTGTCCTTTGAACTGGCTGCCAAATACCGGGATCGCATCCTGGCCATTGAACGCATTCAAAAACGCCAGTCCGTCTTTTATCCAGATGGACGCAGCATGGACATTCTGGGCTTTTACAGCGAGGAAAACACCGCCATTATTGTGGTGCTCAAGATGGTCAATGGCAAGATCATCAACCAGGAGAACTATCCCCTCACCAACACCGAGCATTCTCCCTCCGAGGAGATTCTGGCCGCCTTCCTCAAGCTTTATTACGCCCATAAGGATGAACTGCCGGACGAGATTCTGCTGCCACTTGTTCCTGTGGATTTTGAGCAGCTCAACATCTGGCTGAAGAAAAAGCTCTTTTACCCCCAGAAAGGTGAAAAGACCAAGCTGATCGTGATGGCCAAACGCAATGCCTTCCACCTGGTGGAAGAAAAGAAACTCAGCCACCTGCGCAAGGCCAACCGCACAATCTTTCCCATCCAGGAACTCAAGGAAAAGCTGAATCTGAACAAGCTGCCCCGCAAGATCGTCTGCATGGATATCTCCACCATTCAGGGCACGGACACGGTTTCCTCCGCAGTTTGGTATGAGAACGGCAAGGCCAAAAAGAAGTATTACCGCCACTTCATCATCCACAGCATCGATAGTCAGAATGATTTTGCCGCCATGGCTGAAACGCTCGAGCGCTTCCTCAAAGAAGTGGATAAAGACCCCCTGATGAAGCCCGATCTGATCATCGTGGATGGCGGGAAGGGGCAGCTTTCCTCCGCACTTGGCATCCTCAAAGCCTCCAGCCATCCGGATCTGCCGCTCATTTCCCTGGCCAAAAGAATCGAGGAAATCTTCACCCCGGAGAGCTCAGAACCGCTGATCC
Organism: Candidatus Cloacimonadota bacterium; assembly: GCA_028683635.1. Lineage (GTDB taxonomy): Bacteria > Cloacimonadota > Cloacimonadia > Cloacimonadales > Cloacimonadaceae > JAQUHL01. The sequence goes on along the minus strand of JAQUHL010000018.1, from coordinate 3,403 downwards.
TGCCCAAATCCTCATCTGCCTTGAGATTGATCACCAGCATCCGGGATGAGGCACACCGCTTTGCCATCAATTTTCACCGCTCCCGGCGCAGTAAAAGAACCCTGATCAGTGAGCTGGAGGACATCCCCGGAATCGGTGAACAGACCAAGTTTCTCCTGCTCAAGGAACTGGGCTCTGTGGAGGCGGTACGCCTGGCATCAATCGAAGAGATTGCCAGGATCAAAAACATCGGCCCGAAGACCGCTACTCAGATCTATCAGTTTTTCCATCCGGACCAGAATACCGATACCTGATAAGCCATAATCCAAGCCCGACTCCTTTTAGAGTGGTGGGCGGGAATAGATTTACAAACAAAGCCTCTCAACCAAAGACCATTGAATAACGGGTTGTAGGGTGGTGGGCGGGAATAGATTTACAACGGTCTTTGCTATCTGATCCTCTGCATGGGGAAAGGACCAAAGAGCAGCCTCACTTTTTTGCCATTGCGAAAGCTATAACAATTGAACCCTGCATCGACGCTATCGGGATAGACTTCCCGCACAAAGAGAAAGCCATCTCCATCCCTGAAATCCCGGTCTGGAAGCAGTTTCCCCCTGAGCTTGAGATAGCTGCGCTGAGGCTCATTGCCCAGCATCTGGAGAAATTTGGAGGTATGCACCAAATAGCTTTCCAGGATCTCTGCCTGTCCCAGGTGGCCTGTGATCCTTCCCTCGCCATCGATCTGAAATTCATAGTCCACCTTGTATTTCTCGTCCCCACTACGCACAGGATCCACATAGAAGGAGGAGTTTCCCCGCCAGCTTCCGATCAGATCCCGGGGAGGGTTTAGCACCCGTTTTTCCGCACAGGAACACAAACTCAGCAGGATCAATAGCAGCGGAAGGTGGATCTGCAGGTTTATGCTCTGGACACACTGCTTTCCGATATTTTGGATGCTTTTGACCACTATCCCTCCTGACTTTTGGTTCGCACCACCCTGAAGCCATTGCTGGGCAGAGCGATATGGGGATCAATGGCATAGCGCCTGGTGGAGCGGCAACCATTGCCAGAATGCAGCCAGGAACTGCCTCTGAGACTGCGTTTTTCCCCTTGTTCCCCACCCTGGGGATTGGCCCGGGGAGAGTTTTCGTAATAGTCTTCCTGATACCAGTCCCAGCACCATTCCCAAACATTTCCCGTCATGTCATACAGGCCCAGTTCATTGGCAGCTTTACTGCCCACGGGATTGCTTTTGTTCCCCGAGTTTTGAAAGTGCCAGGCGATCTGGGATAAATCATTTGCCCCGCTGAATTTGTAGCTCATACTTTTCCTGCCACCCCGGGCGGCATATTCCCATTCAGCCTCGGTGGGAAGCCGGTAGCCATTGGCGGTTGTATCCAGGGCGATGACCCATTTCAGGTCATCTAAAGAGTTTGTATTGAAGCTGTCCTGCTTGCTCCTATCGATTCGGTATATAGGAGTGAGCCCCTCATTGAGACTGCGTCGGTTACAGTATTCTATCGCGTCATACCAGGAGATCTTTTCCACGGGGAGTATGTTCCCCACCCGCTGGGAAGGGTTTGAACCCATCACCTCCATCCACTCTTTCTGAGTGATTTCATGCCTTCCGATATAAAAGGAATCGAGGCGCACTTCGTGCTCCTGCCGTTCGTCCCGGTCACCATCTCTGCAGCCCATCAGGAAGCTGCCGCCCTCCACAAATACCATTCCCGGAATCTCGGGTGCTCTATAGGGCAGCTTTGCTTTCTGCACTTCTTCAGCGGGGGGAACAGGTGGCAGGCTCTGGGCTTCGGGCTGGCGGGGATGAACCCTTCTTTCCTCGGGGAAGTTCTCATCGACTGAAAAACAGAAGGCATTCTCAAGGCTGCCATAATAGAAGGGAATCTGCCGTTCCCGGCTCTGAGCCTTCACTTGCCGAACCACATTGCGCATCATTTCCTCGATGGTAACGTTGGGCTCGGCTGCATGTCTCACAAAGGCTTCCGTGAAAGGACTGAGATCGCCGCTGCCACCATCCGAGGCTGTCTGACCGCTGGCGGTGCTATAGATCACAAACTGACCGCCGGCTTTCACGCTCATGGGCGCAAGACCCTTGTTGGCACTGCGGACTCCCTTGTAAGGATTGTCCCGGCAGGCATCCAGGATCACGATCGAGAGGCAGGCTTTGGAGATTTTCTCCGTGGCCCGGTTGGCACTGATGGCCTCATATTTCACGTCTGCTTCATCGGCAAGGACCTTCCCCACCGGAATCAGGAAGTTTTCACCCTCGATCTGAGCTCCGTGCCCGCTGTAATAGAAGACCGCCTCATCAATGGCCTGCAGGGAGGATGCAAAGCTCTCGATGCTTTCATCGAAACGCCGTTTATCCAGATTGAGCCGGATGACGGTCTCAAAACCAAGATCGGATAGCAATCTCTCCACCGCCCAGGCATCATTGACGGTGTTTTTCAGCGGACTGTCAGTGTAGCTGGCATTGCCGATCACCAGTGCCTTGCGGGCTGCAGCAAGAGTTACCACACAAATGAATAAAAGAACTATCAAAAGAGGTCTCTTCATCCAAGCCTCCACTTTATCCTGTATTGAGCTACTTGTTACCCAAATCCCAGAAACCCTGCTGCGCAATCCCTGTCAATAAAATCCGACGACAGCATCCAAATACCAATCTACACAGCAAATACCTTGTTGATTAGTCTTTATCCAACCTGAAGTCTATTGGAATATAAACTTCAGCATCAATCGGTTTTCCCTCCCTTTTTGCTGGTTCGAACTGCGCCTTTTTTACCGCTTCTATGGCAGCCTCATTCAACAAAGGACTATCTGTTCTTAGTACTGTAACATCCCCCACCCTACCATCTTTAAATATTTGGACTTTCAAAATCACCCTACCCTGAATTCCATTACTTCTTGCGAAGGGAGGATACTCAGGATTGATGGTACCGATTAACTTCGGAGGTTCATCATAGGGGACAAATTCAAATGGCTTCTTCGGAGGATCGCTTTTTGGTGTTTGAAAAAGGTCTCTCAAGTCTATTATGGGATCGTCCCATACCTCTTCATCCGGAACTATATCCAAATCAATGTATTCAGTAAGATCAATGTTTAACTCATTCCAACCCACCAGGATATCCCTGGCACCTTCACTATGCAAGATTTTGATTACCCTGGCACATAGATCTTTGGTGAACTGCCTCTCATAGGCATAAACTTTCGATTCGTCATCTATCTCATTCACAATGAGATACTTCAAGGAGTGCTTTGTGCTTTTTTGATTCCTGACTCAAGTTTGACAGTTGTAAGAGAATTTTAGAAAAATAATGTCTATTTTGCAGTAACTTATGAAACTGAGTTCTCTAGAAATGCCGATTTTGTTGTGCCAACAAATATTGGTTCTTGACAAGAATAG
>JAQUHL010000268.1 GCA_028683635.1 Candidatus Cloacimonadota bacterium | reverse complement strand
GCCCTGCAGTTTGCTGGCAGCACACTCGGCAAAGCAGAGATTGTTATCTGCTGGATTCACAGCTCTATGCGAAAGCCAGCCCTATAATCTGCAAAAGGGTGGCAGATATTTCGTGGAGCGGAATGGCTCGGCACTCATCGCCTTTGTGATCGGGAGCCAGGAACTTGAGAAAAGTGGTTTCAAGCTTTCTGCTGCTCATCTGGATAGCCCCGCTTTGAAGATCAAACCTGAAACTATCAAGCTCGATAAGGGAATAGGCAGAGTTGGAATTGAAGTCTATGGAGGCCCCATAATCTCCACTTGGCTGGATCGGGAACTGGGTATAGCCGGCAGGGTGATTGTCCAAAGCGGCGGGCTTACCCAAAGCAGACTCATCAATCTGCACATTCCTTGTGCGATCATTCCCAATGCTGCCATCCATCTGAATCGGGAGATCAACAAAACATTCGAATACAATGCCCAAACACATTTACAGGCAATTTTGGGAGCAGGTATCAAAGATGAAAATGCCCTGAAAACGCTGATTGCCAAAGAACTGGACATCCTGCCGGAAGCAATCCTGGATCTGGAGCTATACTTCTATGATTTAGCTCAGGCTACCCTTGCAGGTATTGGGGAAGAACTCCTGGTGAGTGGCAGGCTGGATGATCTGGCGATGGCACATGCCATCCTAAGCTCGATCCTGGGTGTTGAAAAGCCTGTTTCCACCAGTATGGCTGTGCTCTACGACTCCGAGGAAATCGGCAGCAGCACAGCTCAGGGAGCACAGGGAAGCTTCCTGGCTGATACTCTAAATAGGATCTGCAGTTCTCTCATAATCCCTGAAGAGCAACGCTACATTGCCCTTGCCAAAAGTTTTCTGATTTCTGCCGATATGGCGCATGCCTTCCATCCCAGCTATGCAGAAAAATATGATCCAGCCTATTCACCAGTTATGAACCAGGGACCTGTCATCAAACTCAATGCCAATTTCCGCTATGCCACTGATTCAGAGAGTGCAGCCGAATTCATCCGCATCTGCAAGCTGGCCCAAGAGCCCTGGCAACGTTTCCATACCCGAAGTGACCTACCCTGCGGTTCCACCATCGGACCAATTGTATCTTCCGCTCTGGGTATCAAAACTGTGGATATCGGCAATCCGATGTGGGCCATGCACTCCATAAGGGAGACCTGCGGAACCAGGGATCACCTGGCTCTGATCAATATCTTAAGTACATTTTTCAAACAATAAATAAAAACTATCAGGAGAAAAAGAACATGTCTGTCTTCAAACCATTCAAAGCAGTTCGCCCGATTCCGGAGAAAGCAGCTGAGATTGCTTCGCTACCATATGATGTGATGGATTCGGATGAAGCCCGAATCGAAGTTCAGAAAAATCCCATATCCTTCATCCATGTGGAAAAACCGGAAGTTGATCTTCCCCTTGGTACAAATCTCTATGATGAAAAAGTCTATCAAAAAGCCAGGGAAAACCTCTATTCATACCTCGAAAAAGGACTGATGAAACAAGATGAAAAACCTGCCTTTTACATCTATAAACAGAGCATGGACGGTAGAATACAGATCGGTCTGGTTGGCCTTGCTTCCATCGACGAATATGAAGCAGGATTGATAAAAAAACACGAACTTACCAGAGCAGAGAAGGAAGCAGATCGCATTCGCCACGTTGATACCTGTAATGCTCATTCTTCACCAGTCTTTTTTACCTACAGACATCAGGATCTGATCGATGCCACAGTGCAGAAAGTTATGTCCAGTACACCGCCCGTCTATGATTTCGTTTCCGATGATGGAATTGGTCATGCTCTATGGGTGATGGACAAGGAATGCGAAATTGCTACCATTAGCTCCGCCTTTGGAGCGCTACCTTGCCTGTATGTGGCAGATGGTCACCACAGAACTGCTTCTGCAGTGAGAGTTGGGTTAATGCACAGGGAAAAGCATCCTGACTATACCGGAGATGAAGAATTCAACTATATCATGACGGTGATATTCCCGGATAACCAGCTGAAAATCTTTGATTACAACCGGGCTGTAAAAGATCTGAACGGCCATTCCTCCCAGGAATTCATGGCCAAAGTCAAAGAAAAGTTCGCGGTAGTTGCCATTGATAGCAAGAGTTCAATCCACCCTGATAAACTTCACTGCTTCAGCATGTATTTGGATGGGACCTGGTATCGGCTCACAGCCCTCAAAGGAACCTGGAATGAGAACGACGTGGTTGCCTCCCTGGATGTTTCAATCCTCCAAAGCAATTTGCTCGATCCGGTTCTAGGCATCAAAGATCCGCGCCGGGATAATAGAATCGATTTCGTGGGAGGAATCAGGGGTTTGGATGAGCTCTCCAGACGGGTTGATAGTGGCAAGGAAAAAGTAGCTTTTGCCCTGTATCCCACTTCGATGGATGAACTGATCGGGATAGCAGATGCCGGGAAAATCATGCCTCCCAAATCTACCTGGTTTGAACCAAAATTACGCTCCGGGTTGTTTATTCACCTCATTGACTGATGGCGAGTTGTTTCATAGAAAGTCTTGGTTGTGCCAAAAACCTCGTGGACAGCGAGGTTTTTGCACAACTCATGGTCGATCGGGGACTCAGTTATACTGAGAAAATCGAGGAGGCTGATCTCGTCCTCGTCAATACCTGCGCCTTCATCCAGGATGCCCGGAATGAATTGGATCAGGTATTGAGTAACATGATGGAAATCGTTAGTGCGGAACAGCTCCTGGTAGTCACAGGATGCATCATGAACAATGGGCTGGAGAAGTTTAAATATCTCTTCCCGGACGTTGATGCCTGGATTGGGCTCAAGGATTTTGTTGCTTTTTCAGCCTTTCTTGATGAGAAGTTTCCGGGTACTCAAGCTCATCTGGGTGCAGGAGATAGATATCCCATCGACAACAACCCCTATGCCTACTTAAGAATCAGTGATGGCTGCCTGAACAATTGCAGCTATTGCACCATTCCCCGGATCAGGGGAAGCTTGAGCAGCATCCCAATCAAAGCTCTGGTGAGAGAGGCCGAAAGACTTGCCTTAAGAGGAGCCAAAGAGCTCGCTATAATTGCTCAGGACACGTGCAACTATGGATTGGATCTCTCCGGGGAAAGGCAGTTACCAGCCCTGCTTGCCGAGCTGCATA
>JAQUHL010000267.1 GCA_028683635.1 Candidatus Cloacimonadota bacterium | reverse complement strand
GGTGTGAGAATGGAGAAGCTATGGGAGCTACCCAAAGAACTTCCTGAGGAAAAGCAAGCTCTGAGCAGAAAGATCTGCGAGGAACTGAAGTGTCCGTCTCTGATCGCCAGATTTCTGATCGGTAAAGGGATGGAAACGGCTGGGCAGATCAATAACTATTTCGCCCCGGAGTTATCCGGGCTTCACGATCCCTTCCTGTTGAATGACATGGACAAGGCTGTTACCCGCATCCTCCAGGCCATTGAAAACAAGGAAAAGATAATAGTATATGGGGATTATGACGTTGATGGCACCACCGCAACCGCTCTTCTGGAACTGGGGCTCAAACGCATTGGAGCAGATATCGATTTCTATATCCCGCACCGGATGATCGATGGCTATGGCATCTCTCTGAATACCCTCGATCAATTGAAAGAAAATGGGACAACCCTTATCATCAGTGTGGATTGTGGAGTCAATGCCATCGAAGAAATCGAGGCTATCAACAGCCTGGGAATGGAGATCGTGGTCACAGATCATCACAATCCCAAGGATGTGCTGCCCAATGCCTACGCCATTATCAATCCCAAGCGCAAAGACAGCACCTATCCCTTCCCGCATCTGGCAGGAGTGGGAGTGGCACACAAGCTGTTGATGGCTATCTATTCCCGGCTGGGGATCGACACCCAGGAAAACGTGCTAAAATATATGGATCTGGTGGCTGTGGGAACGATTGCCGATATCGTGCCCCTGATTGATGAGAACAGGGTCTTTGCCTATATCGGCCTTCAGCACCTGATCGAGAAGAAAAACTTGGGGCTGAATGCCTTGTTTTCAATTGCTAACCTGAACCAGAAAAGCCTTGATACCACAGATATCGTCTTTGGCATCGCTCCCAGAATCAATGCTGCCGGCAGGATGGGGTCAGCTGCCCTGGCAGTGCAGCTTTTGATCTCCACAGATGAAGATAACAGCATTGAGCTTGCCGAGGTCATCGAACGCCTGAACTCACTCCGCCAGCAGGAGGATCAAAAGACCTTCTATGAGGCCTGCGAGATCATAGACAAGAAATATAAGGACTTGGATCACACTCCCTGTATGGTGATTTCTTCGGACGACTGGCATCAGGGTGTGATCGGGATCGTGGCTTCCAAACTCGTGGAGAAGTATTACCGGCCGGTGATCATGATCTCCTTCAAAGATGGCTATGGATGCGGTTCGGGACGCAGTGTGGCGGATTTTGACCTCTTCAAGGCCCTGCAAAAGACAGAGCATAACCTGCATAGCTTTGGCGGGCATAAATATGCAGTTGGGCTCACCATCTATCAGGAGTATCTGGATAGATTTGAAAATGAACTTTCCCGCTATGTGGCGGATAACCTCAGGCTCGAACAGATCAAGCCTCCGCTGGAGATAGATCAGGAAATCGAACTCTATGATATAAACGACATCCTGATGCAATGGATAGAACGCTTTGCACCCTTTGGCCCGGATAACCAGCGTCCTGTGCTGCTGACCAATCATGTGCTGGTTTCCAGCTATCCCTACAATGTTGGGCGTAACCACCTGAAACTAAAAGTAATCAAGGATGGGGTATCACTCGATCTGATCGGTTACAACCTTGGGGAATACCTTCCCCTGATCAAGAAAAACAGCGTTATTAACATTGCTTATACCTTGGAATACAATCGCTTTGGTTCCAAAACATCGATCCAGGGTAAGCTCAAAGATCTCCAGATCCAGTGCGGCAAGATATGAAACTTCTCATCCTTTTGTGTTTGGCAGCCCTAATCCTCTGCTCTTGCGGTGGATTCAACCTGCAAAACCGCAGGCAGATAGATAGTATCACACCGGTGGAAAGCTTCCGCATAGAGGATCCCATTACCAAGATCCTCTATGAGCCTATGTCCAAAATCACCTATGCATTGAATCCATCCTGGCAGGAGATCAGCTTCTTCCAGACAGAAAAGCGGATCAATAAAACCGGGGGGCTGGGCTTTGAGAATGCAAAGTTCCGCAAGCTTAGCGACATCGCCCTGGATACAGATGGAGCTCTATTGGCTCTGGATAGTTCAGCACGGCTGATCAAGAAATTCAGCACAGAGGGTAAATATCTGGGAGAATATGAGCTTGCCGAAGCTACTCAGCCGGAGCTCTTTTGCCTGGCGGAGGATCAAACGGTCTTTGTATATGACGCCATAGCTGCCGAGATCATCTGCTATTCGCCTCTGAATATGAAGACTCAATACAGATTTGGCAAGTTCCAGTTAGCTCAGATTACGAGTCTTTCCTGCACGAGAGATTTTATTCTGGCTCAGAGCCTTCCCCTGGGAAGGACGGATATCTTTTCCAGCCTGGGGCAATTGCTCTATAGCCTTCCCCATCTGGCTGTGATGGATAGGTTTGGAAACCTTTTGTATCTCGAAGGTGGCATCCTGAAAGCTCTTCCCTTCCAACCCAAAGAGCAGGATCTGGTAGAGGCAAGAGCACTTACGATGATTGGGAATTCCCAGGTGGAAAGCTTTGGTATGGAAGCAGACACCATATCCTGTCTCCAAGCCGGGCAGGTAACTCACTACAAGATTCTCTACCTGGGTAAAGAAGATCAATGAAAAGATACCTCAATCTGCTTTGTCCCCTGCTTGCTGCTTTGCTGGTGGCAGTGGCGAGATTGCCTTTGTACATGGGCTTCCTTTCCTTTATGGCCTATGTACCCTTGCTCTATATGTTTGAAAAACAGGAGCTTAAGAACTGGCAATTGCTGTCTGCCGGACTGGTCTATTCAGCAGTAAGCACATTGATCCTCTTCTATTGGTTTTCGATTGTTACGAAACCCGGGCTGGTGGGAGTAATACTCCTCTATGGCTGGTATTACTTTCTCGTATTATACATAATCCGCCGGATCTGGATAAGACTTCCCCGTTTCCGGTATATTGGGTTCATATCAGTCTGGCTGGGCTTTCAGTATATTCAAAACTTTGGTGAACTGCGCTTTGCCTGGTTCGACACAGGCTATTCTTTGGTTGATTATAACTATTTGATCCAGGCTGCAGATTTGATTGGAGTGTTTGGTCTCTCCGCCCTCGTCCTGATCGTGAATGTACTGCTCTATAGGGGTTTAATCCATAGAAGCGAAGGCTGGAGATCCACCCGTAAGGCGATAGCCTGGCTGCT
>JAQUHL010000266.1 GCA_028683635.1 Candidatus Cloacimonadota bacterium | reverse complement strand
ATGGACGCCATTTATCAGCAGATTATAGCAAAACTGGGGATATAGTATTTCTAACCGATAACCTGAAGGTAGTTTTTCATTGACATTTTTGCTCTTTTATAGTCGATGACCCTATGAAGTTTTGGAGTAAGTAACATGAGCGTGATTGCAGTACTCGGATGTTTATGGGGTGATGAGGCTAAAGCCAAGATTGTAGATTATTTAGGTGCAGAGGCGGACATCGTTGTCCGATTTCAGGGAGGAGCCAATGCGGGGCATACAATCTGCCTCGGAGAACAGAAATATGTATTTCACAGTATTCCTTCCGGGATCTTGTATCCTGAAAGCTACTGCGTAATCGGTGCAGGTGTAATGATCGATCCTGTGTCTTTGAAAAGTGAAATCGAGAGCTTGATCCAGGCAGGAATCGATCTTGACGACAGAATCTATATTGATGAGCGTTGCGGAATCGTCCTTCCCATCCACAAGGAACTCGATGCCCAAAGGGAATCAGATGCAAGGCTTAGCAAGATCGGCACTACCAAGCGTGGCATTGGTCCCGCCTATGCAGATCGCAGTGCCAGGATTGGTCTTCGCTTTATCGATCTCAAACATCCGCAGTGGCTAAAGGAACGCCTTGTCAATATCCATAGCTTCCATGGTACCAAAAAAAAGTGATGCCCAAATCGAGGCGGAAGCCAAAAACCTGGAAGAGTACTGGAACTACTTTGCATCAATGGTCAAGCCCACTGATAAGCTCTTGATGGATTGGTATAATATGGGAAAAAACATCCTTTTCGAAGGCGCTCAGGGAACCCTCCTGGATTTAAACTTTGGTACCTACCCCTATGTAACCTCATCCCATACAATTTTGAGCGGCATCTCCATTGGCACTGCCTTCCCTTTGAGGAAGATCGACAACGTGATTGGTGTGTTCAAGGCTTATTCCACGAGGGTGGGAGATGGCGCATTCCCAACCGAGCTCTTTGATGATACCGGCAATCAGATTCGCATTAGAGGCAATGAATTTGGTTCCACCACCGGTCGTCCGCGCCGAATTGGCTGGTTTGATGCCGTTGCCGGACGATACAGCACCCGAATCAATGATCTCGATACTCTTGCCGTTACTCTTCTGGATGTTCTATCCGGATTAGAGGAGATAAAGATCTGCACCGGCTATTGGCTGGGAGAAGCAAGAATGGAGGAATTTCCTGCTGATCCCATTGTTTTGCAACAAGTTAAACCAGAATACCTGAGCCTGAAGGGCTGGGATGCTGATATAACTGCGTGCAAAAAAATCAATAAACTTCCCAAAGCAGCTATTGAATACCTGGAAGCCATACAGGATTTGCTGGAAACCAGGATCAGTATTGTTTCTGTAGGTAAGGAACGCTCACAGACGATCGTGATCAAATAGCATTAATGATAGAGGATAAGCCAATGAACAAATATGTTGCACTAATTCTGCTGCTCTGTCCGATACTGGTGGCAAATGCCCAAATTGCAGACACACTGCATTTCAACCTTCCCCAATATATGGATCCGGTATATGATAGCTATTCAGAAAACTTTCTGAACCTGAATTCCACCGGTAAGGGTGGAACAGGGCTTACCAGTCTGGGTGGAAGTGAGCAGGTTCACCTCAATCCTGCAGGGTTGATCGCTCCCAAAGCAATTGTCCATCTGGAAATGAATGTAAAAAACCAGATGTCCGAGATCGACAGGCTGAACAACCGCAGATACGTTAATCCCATCCCCTTTGGAACTTTTGGTGTGGCGATGGAACTGAAGCCCAATCTGGTGACTGCTTTCAACTATAGCATGCCCAAATCCATTTACTACAACGAGTTTGAGCTCAATATGCTACAGGAAGGCTATCTGCTCTTTCGTCAACCCAAATACTACCTGCACCAGCTCACCGGAACGATTGCCTATCATCGTGAGAACCTGCATTTGGGTCTGAATCTGCATAATCAACTCCACTATCTGGATGACATCCTCTTTCTGGGGGCATACAACCGCATTACCAAAACCAAATACATCCTGATGCCCCAAGCCGGTGCGATAATCGATTTTGAGCCCTTCAGCCTGGGACTGACCTTCTCCCCTGAACTACCCTTCAAACTGGATACACCGTATCAGGATTACGATAGCGTGATCCCAATGGCTGCCAAGCTGGGAGCACGCTACAATAATGGCAACCGTAACTTTTATCTGGAAGCCGATTTTGAACAAACCAGCCAGGTTAATGAACTCTATGATGACCGCATCAGTATGAGCGGTGGCTTTGAATACCGCCTCAGGAACCATATTTATCGTGCCGGGCTCAGCTATCGCCCCTGCATCTATACTGGTTACTTTTTGAAGCCAATTAACAATTCCGAATACCAGGATCCTTCTCTGGCCTGGAATCAGATTCTCCCCTATGGTGAGATAGAAAACAGCGACCAGTTGCTCGGCAGCATTGGTTTTTCATATAAGCTAAAATTTGGTGATATCAGTGGAGCTGCGATCTTTGATGTGCTGGGAAATGCTCCTGTTGGCCAGTTCCAGCTTGGTATGAGCGTATATACAGACATCCTGAAGAAAAAGGAACTCCCCTAAAGCAAGATGATTGTTCAGATCAGAAAAATTGAGGATTATAATCTCAGTGAGATCGAGGAAGCGATTTCCCGGTGGTTCTCTTGTGCTCGCAATCCCAAGCTGAAAAGAGCCAGGAAAGTCCTCATCAAGCCCAATCTTTTGGGAGCCTTTGCGCCTGAGCGGGCAGTAACCACGCATCCCCTGGTGGTGGAAGCAATTGCCAGATACTTTTTGAGCAAGAACAAAAGCATCATCATTGCCGATAGTAACGGAGGCAGTGCTAATTTGGACAGGGTGTTAACCACATGTGGATACAACTATCTTGCCGAAAAATATCCCATCAGGATAATTAATCTTTCCACCTATGGTGTCAGTTCCAAAGACAGGAATCAATATACACTTAAGATCAGCAAAATCATCGGTGAATGCGGAGCATTAATCAACGTTGGCAAGCTGAAAACCCACAGTTTGGTTGCCTACACCGGAGCAATCAAAAACCTCTATGGTCTGATTCCGGGGCTCACCAAAAGTGAATATCACAAGCAATATCCTGATACAGGAAGCTTTTCCGGGCTACTGAACGCCCTCTATCTGGAACTGAGGGAC
>JAQUHL010000265.1 GCA_028683635.1 Candidatus Cloacimonadota bacterium | reverse complement strand
CTGTATGGCTATGGTTTCGTAGCTCGTTACGTTGCCAAAATCGCCAAGGGTATCGGCATGGAAATCTATGCATACGATCCCTTTATCTCCAATGAAATCATGAGTAAAGACGGCGTCCATCCATTGTCCACTGTCAAAGACATCTTTTCGACCGGTGATTATGTTTCACTGCATATCCCGGCAACTGCAGAGACCAAGAAATCGATAAATTGGGATCTCTTAAGCCTGATGAAACCAGGCTGCATAATCATCAATACAGCCCGCAAAGAAGTCATTGATGAGGAAGCTCTGATCAAAGCACTTGAGGAAAAGAAGAAATTCCGCTATGTTTCCGATGTCGAACCGGCTTGTTCTGCGGAACTGCTGGAGAAACATGCCGATAAAGTATATTGGACTCCCAAAAAGATGGGTGCTCAGACTGAGGAAGCAAACGTCAATGCCGGAGTAGCCGCTGCCAGGCAGATCATAGCCTATTTCAAAACCGGAGACAAAACATACAGGGTAAATTAAAAACCTGCCAGACATAAGCTTAGAACTAAATGTAGCCTCGAGTTCTTTCCGGACCTGGTTTCTGGTGAAGTTGAGGTGTACTGATATAGTCTTGGATGGCAGCATGCCGTATATGTGCTTGCTGCCATCCCCAAAATGGAGGTACAATGGACAAGGAACAAAGGAAAAATCTTTCGCAGACGATTCTGAACAAGAAAGATCTGGTCTCTGACCTTACTTTGCAGGGTCATTTTGAGAGAAAGCCGATGTTTACCCACCGTTATAATCCCAGGCAATTAGAACTGTGTCGCAAGGACATTTTATACAACCTCAGTTTTCTTGCCCAGGCTATCGAACTCGACTCCCCCAAACTATTCGAAGCTTATGTGAGGTGGTTGAGAACTTTTTTAAACCATATTGGTGTGCTTATTCCCGATGTGAAGGATAATTTCATCAGCATGGAACAAGCCCTGCTTGGGCAGGTCAGCGAAAATGAAGCCCCTGAGATCAAAAGCTACATCTCGCTGGCTCTCAATGTGTTGGAGATATACGATTCGGAAGATCCTTCCTACATTTCCAAAGCTAACCCTCTACGCATCGAAGCCAATACTTTCCTGAACCATATTTTGGCGGGCGAACGTCATAAAGCTTCCGAGATGATCCTGAACCTGGTTCGGCAACAGGAATCCATCAAGAGCATCTATCTCAATATCCTGCAACCAGTTCAGCATGAAATTGGGAGGCTGTGGCAAACCAATCAGATATCAGTGGCTCAGGAGCATTACAGCACTGCCATCACCCAATTGGTCATCTCCCAGTTGTACCCTTACATTTTTACCAATGTCTTCAAGGGCAAATCTCTGTTGGCATCCTGCGTGAGTGGAGAACTGCACGAAATCGGATTGCGGATGCTGAGTGACATATTCGAACTCGAGGGTTGGGATACCTGGTATCTGGGGGCTAATATGCCCCATGGGGATATTGTGAAAACAATCCAGAAAAAAAAGCCGGATATCATTGCCCTGTCTACAACTATGACCTATCACCTCAGCCTGATGGAGGACCTGATCGCACTTATCCGCTCATCCGGAATACAGACACCGATTATGGTGGGTGGATATCCTTTCAACCTGGATCCCGAACTTTGGCAAAAAGTGGGTGCCAACGCCACAGCATCCGATGCCGATACTGCCTTGAGAGTTGCATTCAAACTTGTGGAAGCAGTATGAGATATACCACTCTGGTTATGTTATGTGATTCCACGGGTCAGTTGAAGAGCATGCTGATAAATCACTACCCGCAATTGAAGATCGAACCTGGACAAAACTGGTTCCAGATTCTCAACCCCAGCGATCATGAAATGGCGCAACACACGTTTTTGAACATAGCGTCACAATCTGAAGCAATGGATGTGGAATTTGTGCTCAATTTTCAGCAGGCTGCCATCCCGGTATTCCTTTATGGGAACCGCATCGCTGATGCTGTTCTTCTGAAAGCAGAGTCCGAACTCGATGACATCTGTCAGTATTATTCGAAAATCGAGAAGCTCGATGCTGATACCATATCCAAAATCAGGGCTATGTATGAAGGGAAAACGGGAGTCAACGAACGGGATCCAAACTATATTCGTTTCCTCGAGGATTTAAGCAGGGTAAACAACGAACTCATCACTTATCAAAGAGAACTAAATAAGAAAAACGCTGAGCTTGCCAAACTCAATGAGCTTAAAAACCAGTTCGTGGGTATGGCAGCGCATGACCTCCGAAATCCCCTGGGGATTATCAGCAATTATACCAGATTTCTAATCGAGGATCTTCAAAACTCACTCGATGACACCCAAAAAGAATTCATGGATATCATCCTTTCCACCAGTAACTATATGCTGAAGCTGGTTGAAGGTATTCTGGATCTTACCTATATTCAATCCGGCAAAATCAAGCTTACCCTCCAGAGATTTGATCTGGATGTGATGCTGAAGGATTTTGTCCCCTTACAACAAAGTCTGGCCAAGCGAAAAGACATTCAAGTGGTATATACAGGGCTGATGACGGAACTGTGGGTAGAAGCAGATTCTGTCAAGATCCGGCAAGTACTGTCAAATCTGATCGGGAATGCAATCAAATATTCCCCGGCCAACACACTGATCCTGATCCAACCTTTGGTCCAGGGAAGCTTTGTTACCATCAAGATTACAGATCAGGGACCGGGTGTGCCGGAAGCCGATTTGGAAAGGATTTTTGAGCCCTTCCAAAAATCCAGCCTTACTCTTAATCCTGATGAACCATCCACGGGTCTGGGCCTTACCATCACCCGTAACATCATTCTTGCCCATCATGGTAAAATATGGGTGGAGAGCACTATGGGAAAGGGAAGCAGCTTTTTCGTTGCGCTACCTCTGGCAAAAGACTAAACAAACAAGGAGAATACCAACAATGGATAAAAAGACCTCGGAAAGGATGAACCTTGGAAAGCTGAATTACATTCTGCTGGCCGTATCAGCCCTGTTGCTGATTGTGGGATACTTCATCATGTCCCTAAATGATATCGTCATCTCCCCCATTCTGCTGGCAATTGTCTATGTGTGCCTGATCCCTCTGGCACTCCTTATCAGGACAAAGAAAACTGATTAATGCCTGTCCTCAGTGACGAAACCGTAGCCAAACTCAGAAAGTTCCAGCTCAGAGCTGAG
>JAQUHL010000264.1:1370-3196 GCA_028683635.1 Candidatus Cloacimonadota bacterium | reverse complement strand
TATCGAGTTCAACAATCTGGCTTCCGAAGGTATGCCCGCCCACGAGCCTGAGGTTCAATCCGGGGTAGATTTCTCTGTCACCATCGAGCAGTTCGATATTTCCTTCAGCTTCCAGGAGTGAAAGCTGGTCTTTGAAATTGTAGGCAGCGCGATTGAGCCCCTCAGGGTGTTTTGCGATCTGCCATTCGGCGGCTTGGATCCAGTATCTGGCCTTGGGAAAGGTGAGCCGGTCCTGATCTGCAAAACCTGTAACAATGCCTCCGGCATGATCAAAATGCAGGTGGGTCATGATCACATCGGTAACGTCATTATCTCTGATACCCAATTCGGCAAGCGAGGTAGGCAGCAGAAATTCGGAGGGGTTATAGATCTTGCGCAGTCGGTCTGTGATCTTGTTTCCCAGCCCGGTATCGACGAGAATGATGCGCTCGTGATGTTTGATCACCAGGAGGTTTAGTGCCATTTGGAAGCGACGGCGTTCGTCGAACTGGATTTTGGTGCTCCAGATAGCATAGGGCAGGACGCCCATCAGAGCTCCGGCATCCGACCAATAATATCCAGCAAGGGCTTTATGAACAGTTACAGCCATTGTTTCAAGAGTTATCCGAGACTTTCCGGTTGCGGGGGGGATTCGGTGTCCGCTGCGAAGGATTGCGTTGTGGGCGTGGGGCAGCTTTGGCTCTGGCAGGCTTTTCTGGGGTGTTTTGTTTGTCTTTGGCAGGTTTGTCGGGGTTTGTTGGCCGGGGGTTATCTGCTTTCTTTTCCTTGTTTACCTGGCTGAGGGCTTCCTTCTCGCTTTGTTTGGCGGAGAAGATCACGATCCTCTTTTTGTCACCTTCGCCGATGGTCAGGGTGCGCAGGTGCTTATCCTTTTCCACATAGCGGTGGATGACCCGGCGTTCAGCAGGACTCATGGGTTCCAGGGTAAGCGGGTTGTGATTGGTTTTTACATTTTTGATTCCGGGGAGGTGACGGGAAAGGATTTTATCATCCTTTCGGGCGCGGTAGCCTTGGGTATCGAGATAGATATTTTCAATTTCCCTGCTGCCCTCGAAACTGCGGTTGAGCAGAAACTGGATGGTTTCGAGCATGGAGCCATTTTTGCCGATCAGGACTCCAGGATCGTCCGGGCTAAAAATTTCCAGATAGATGCTCCGGTCTTTTTGTTGAGCTTCGATGCGTTCATAACCGAGCTGCATCAGGCTGAGGAGCTTCTCCAAATACATTTTGGCACGATCGGCAAGCTCCGGAATGGAGAAGCGGACGATAGCTTTTTTGCTTCCGAAGATACCCAAAAACCCTTTGCTGCCTTCCTCAATCACTTCGTATTTGAGCTCGTGTTCCTTGATTTTGAATTCCTTGCAGAATTCTTTGATAATGTTATCAAGATTGCTTCCTGATTTTTCGATAAATTTCATTTAGTTTCCTTATTCGTGAGATGCTTTTGCAGATAGTATTGTTGGATGATGGAAAGAACGTTGAAGACCGTCCAGTATAGGACAAGCCCGGCCGGCATGTTTCGGAAGACGAAGAAGAAGATGAGTGGCATCATCCAGGTCATCATTTTCTGGCTCTGGATCTGCGCCTTCTGCTTTTCGTCCATTTCCTCGAGGTTATCTGTGGGAGGACGCATCATCCGGGATTGGACAAACATAAAGATTCCCATGAGAATGGGTAAAACAAGATAGGGATCGGGTTCGGAGAGATCCTTGATCCAGCCCAGGAAATGGGCATTGCGCATATCCAGGGAGGAGCGGAGGACACTATAGAGCGAAAAGAAAATCGGCATTTGCAGCAGCAAGGGAAGGCAACCGGAAAGCGGGCTG
>JAQUHL010000264.1:0-1360 GCA_028683635.1 Candidatus Cloacimonadota bacterium | reverse complement strand
CCTTGAACAGGGCGGAGTGCTCCTGTCGCAGCTTCACGAGGTCGTTTTTATACTGCTGCTGAATGGCACGCAACTGGGGCTGGATCTTCTGCATCTTGATTCCGGCATTTAGCTGTTTGTGGGTGATGGGATGCAGGACAATCTTGAGCAGGATGGAAAAGATGATTATCACCAGTCCATAGTTGGGGATGATGCTGTGCAGGAAACGCAGGATGGCAGCAATGATCTTGGCCAGCCAACCCAGCCATTTGCCACGCTCGGCGATCTTTTCCAGGCCATATTGCTCGAGGACGTTGAAATCGATGGGACCCAGATAGAGCCTGAAGTTCTGTTCCCAGCGCATTCTGGCATCCCGGCGTTTGGAATCGATATAGAAAGCAGGGCTTTCCGTATCGGGATTGTGGAAAGCTACCACATTCTGGGTGCTGGCAGGAGGAAGTTCCTGGATGGCGAGGGTGAAGTATTTGCTCTTCAGGGCGGCAAAATCGAACGACGAAGGGGTGAAAGCGGCACGGGATTTCTTCAGGTTGTTCATTGTCTTGCGGCTGATGAGCTGGTTGGAATAGAGCATAAACTTGTAATCCTGAGCCTTTGTTTTGAGGTTTTGCTCCGTTTCGGCGATTCCCATGCCAAAATCAAGCTCAGCGCCGTAGATGGGCTGGTTATCGGCAAGGGCTTCGATGATATAGTTCAGGCGCAGGTCATAATCCTTACCCAGGCTATAGGATTTGGAAAGGACTTCCCGGCTGGCACCCTCGCTGGGGTTGGATTGCAGGCTGAATACCAGGCTGTCTGCACCAAACTGCTGATGTTCGAAAAGCAGGCCGGAGAGATCCGTAACTCCTGCACCATGGAAGATCTTGAGCCCGGCCAGGGAAGAATCCTGATCTTTAACCGGGATGAGCAGGACGTTTCCGCCCTTCCTCATCTTGAACTTCTTCAATTCGACTTGCTTGATCACGGCACCACGGGATGAAAAGCTTACTTTCACGAGGTCGTTTTCGAGATAGAGAGTTTCTTCTTCGATAGTGTTTTGAAGGAATACAGAATCCGCTGGTGCGGCTTGTGAGATTGCAGGCTGCGAGGGGATGGAATCTGTAGTGGCAGATTCCCGGACAGGTGCCTGAGTTTCAGTTTGCAGGTTTTTCTGAGCTTGCTGCCTTTCTCTTTGGGGTTTCCAAACAAAATGATCGAAAACCAGGAAAAGCAGGAACATCAGCAGCAGGGCAAAAAGAGTTCGCTTATCCAAAATGTGTCTCCTTAGGGGAGGGGATCATAACCACCCCGGACAAAGGGATTGCACCTCAGCACTCGCCAGATCGTGAGGTATAATGCCTTGAAAAAATTGTATTTAGCAAAA
>JAQUHL010000263.1 GCA_028683635.1 Candidatus Cloacimonadota bacterium | reverse complement strand
ATGATGGTTAGAATTAACGAGCAGACTATCAGCCGAAAATATCGCAGGCAACCACCTGCCCCCGGTGATCCTGATTTCGTGATATTTTTCGCCAAAATGGGCATCCAACTCCGGAAGATGCTGGATCAGCTTTCCTCCAAAGAAGATGTTCATCAGCTGCATTCCGGCGCAAATGCCCAGCACCGGAAGATCGAGCTCAAGGCAAAGCTCGAGGAGCAGGAAGTCGCTATGGGCCCTACGAGCTTCCATAATTTCGCTATGGGGATCAACAGGCTCGTCGTAGAGAGCAGGAGGGTAATCCAAGCCACCAATGATGATCAAAGCCTGGATTCCACTGAGGTACTGGCGCAACACTTCCTTATCCTCGAAACAGGGTATCGGGCAGGGCAAGCCTCCGTGCTGATAGATGGCATCGATATATGTATCCCGGATATGAAACTGGTGATAGCTTCCCAGCTTCATATAGTTCATACTGAGTCCGATTTTGGGACGCGGATTCATGTGCTTCCTCTTTCAAAGTGATGGAGCCAAAAAGTAGGATCCTGTAAATGCCGCAAGGAGAAATATCGCTTGACCTGCAAAGCGATGCTCCGAAACTTGAGACAAATATTACTACTACAGAGGAAAAATTGAGTATCCGCAATCTGGACAACATCTTCAAACCGAAGCGTATAGCCATCGTGGGCATTGGCATGAATCCCAAAAGTGTGGGTGGAAAGATCCTTAGCAACCTGGTTACCGGTGGTTTCAAGGGAGTGGTCTATCCCGTCAATCCCACTTTGGAAGCTGTGATGGGCATCCAATGCTATCCCAGTGTACATGCTCTGCCCAATAAACCTGATTTGGCGATTCTATGTGCTGCTACCGAAAGTGTTCCCGATCTGGTTTTGCAGTGTGGCGAAGCAGGAATCCTGGGGATAATCATTGTAACCGCCGGTTTCAAAGAAACCGGTGAAGAGGGACGCATCCTGGAAGAGAGGATCAAAGAGATCCGCACCCAATATGATGGAATGCGGATTATGGGCCCAAACTGCCTGGGATTCATCGCCCCGGGGATGAGCCTGAATGCCAGCTTTGGAGATGGGATGCCCCGCAAGGGAAAGATCGCTTTCGTATCCCAATCCGGAGCTTTGTGCACGGCAGTTTTGGACTGGGCTTTAGCGGAAAAGATCGGTTTTTCTTATTTCATTTCCATCGGGAATTCGATCGATGTCTCGTTTGGCGATTTGATAGACTACCTGGGAGAGGAAGAAGAAACGGATTCGATCATCCTCTACATCGAATCCATCTCGATGGCACGAAGGTTTATGACTGCCACTCGTGCTTTTGCCAGGAGTAAACCTATCATTGCTTACAAAGCAGGAAGATTTCCAGAATCTGCCGAGGTGGCTGCTTCTCATACAGGTGCTTTGGCATCCTCGGACGATGTTTATGATGCAGCTTTCAAAAGAGCAGGCATCGCCAGGGTCTATGATATTGGCAAGATATTCAACGTGGTGGAACTGATCGGCAGGAAAAACATCCCTCAGGGAGACCGCCTGGCAATTGTGACCAATGCCGGTGGTCCCGGAGTTATGGCAACTGATGCTTTGATCGAAGCCAAGGGCAGGCTTGCCGAACTCAGTGAATCAACGCTGGAGCTTTTGAACCAAAATCTGCCGGCTTTCTGGTCCAAGCGCAATCCAGTGGATGTCCTGGGAGATGCACGTCCCAAAAGGATCTCCAAAGCACTTTCCATAATCCTGAACGACAAGAATGTG
Source organism: Candidatus Cloacimonadota bacterium (assembly GCA_028683635.1). GTDB lineage: Bacteria > Cloacimonadota > Cloacimonadia > Cloacimonadales > Cloacimonadaceae > JAQUHL01. The sequence continues at coordinate 1,451 of JAQUHL010000263.1, read as the reverse complement.
GATGCCATACTCGTGATCCTCACTCCCCAGGCAATGACGAATCCCACCGGTACTGCCAAAGAAATCGCAAGCATTGCCACTGATGCAAAAAAACCGATTCTGGCAGCCTGGGTCGGTGGCAGCAGCATGAAAGAAGGGATGGACATCCTCATCGAAGCGGGAATTGCCACCTATTCCACTCCGGAACAGGCAATCGGCGCATTTATGACCCTCGTGGCCTATGCCAGGAATCTGGAAGCCTTATATGAAACGCCCAAGAATGTTCCCTTCGAATTCACCCTCCATCGCAAAGAATTTCGCAAAAGCTTCGATCCCCTCCTCAAGCATAAGAATAAAATGCTCTCCGAGGATATTTCCAAAGCTTTGCTGGAATCCTATGGCATCCCCACCACCATGGCAAAACCTGCTGCCAGCCAGGAGGAGGCCATCCGGATTGCCGAACAGATGGGCTACCCCGTCGTGCTCAAAATCCATTCCCAGGATATCTCGCACAAAACTGACGCCGGGGGAGTCATCCTCAATCTCAGCTCAAAAAGTGAGGTCTCGACTGCCTATGACAAGATATTGGAAAATGCCAGAAATTACAATCCCAAAGCCAGGATCGAGGGCGTTACTGTCCAACCCATGATCAACACCCAGGAGGGGCTGGAACTGATTTTGGGCATTAAACGTGACCCTGTGTTCGGCACTGTGATGATGGTCGGTACTGGCGGAATCTATGCGGAACTTTTCAAGGACAGAGCCCTTGAACTCCCTCCACTGAATGAAAAACTTGCCCGCAGAATGCTGGAAAGCCTGCAGATATATCCGATGCTGATGGGCTACCGGAGCAAGGCTGGGGTCAATCTCGACAAACTGGTGGAAATCCTGATCCGGATGTCCTATCTGGCAGCGGATTATCCGGAGATTGCAGAATTGGATATCAATCCTTTGCACGTCTTTAAAGATGACGTCATAGCCCTTGATTGCAGGGTATTGATCGATCCTCTGGAGCAGGCTCCCGAGCCATATAGCCATCTGGCACTAAGACCCTATCCCGACGAATATGTGCAAACCAAAACCCTCAAGGACGGCAGCGTCATAACCCTGCGTCCCATCAAACCGGAAGACGAGCCCCAATGGCTGGAACTGCTGGGTTCCTGCTCCCGGGAGTCCATATATCAGCGCTTTCGATATTTCTTCCATTGGGATTCACATGCCGTGGCAATCCGGTATTGCTTCATAGATTATGATCGTGAGATTGCTATTGTGGCTGAGGTGGAAACCGGAGGGGAAAAGAAACTGGTGGGAATTGGCAGGCTGGTGGCTGATCCGGATCATGAAACAGTGGAATATGCCGTGCTGGTAACCGATGCCTGGCAAAACAGGGGATTGGGTAGCCTGCTCACCGATGCCTGCATGGAAGTAACCTCCCGTTGGAATCTCAAACGGGTTGTGGCACAGACAACTTC
>JAQUHL010000262.1 GCA_028683635.1 Candidatus Cloacimonadota bacterium | reverse complement strand
TCCCCGCAGGAGAGCATATTCACTGAAGGAGTGTCAATGAAACATAGTAAAAGGTACAAACAAGCTTATTCGATGTTCGATCGCCAGAAACGATTCGATCTCGATGAAGCTCTGAAAGTTTTGAAAAGCCTTCCGGCTTCAAAATTTGATGAGACGGTCGAGATCCACTTCAATCTGGGCGTCGATCCTCGAAAAGCCGATCAGCAAATCCGAAACTCACTCGTCCTTCCCCATGGAACCGGAAAAGTAGTGAGAGTTTTGGTCTTTGCCGAAGGCGATAAAGCTGATGAAGCCAGACAGGCTGGCGCCGATTACGTGGGACTCGATGACTTGATCGAAAAAATCACCGGTGGGTGGTTTGATTTTGATATGGTTATCAGTACACCCAATCTCATGGGACGTATCGGTAAGTTAGGTAGAATTCTCGGACCTCGTGGTTTGATGCCCAACCCCAAGGTCGGAACGGTCACCATGGATGTGGCTAAAGCGGTCGAGGAAGCAAAGGGCGGAAAGGTAACCTATCGTGTCGATAAATTTGCCAATCTGCATATTCCCACCGGTAAGCTTTCATTCGAAGCTGATAAACTCAAGGATAACATCAAAGCCATCCTTGCTGCCATTATCAAAGACCGTCCCGCCACCATGAAAGGGGTGTATATGAAAAGCATCACCCTATGCACTACCATGGGTCCCGGAATCAAGTTACAGGTCGCAAGCGCAACCTTAGAAGCAAAGAGCTAAGGGGAGAGTACAAATGATTCAAGCATACAAATACGACATCGTAAAAGACTTGAAAGCAAGATTGGAAAACGCTATGGCGATCGTACTGGTGGATTATAAGGGGATAAACATCGAGGAAGTAAACAACTTAAGAAATCAATTCAGATCAAATCAGGTTGATTACTTCGTGCAAAAGAACACTCTCATCAAGCTCGCCCTCAACGATTTGGGCATCACCGGTCTTGATGATTATCTGGTGGGACCGACCGCAGTGGCAGTATGTAAAGCGGATGAAGTCACCCCAGCCCGTGTTCTCACCAAATTCCTGAAAGAAGTAATGGAAGACAAGGCCTTTCCAAAATTCAAAGCCGGATATGTGGCAGGACATGTATTCAGCGCCGACGATCTCAAGAGCCTTGCCAGTCTTCCTTCCCGCGAAGAACTGCTTGCCAAAGTGCTGTCATGCATGCAAGCACCCATCAGTAACCTGCTGGGCGTCACCCAAGGCATTATTAAGAAATTTGTATATGCCGTGGACGATCTGGCCAAGAAAAAAGCTGAAGCCAGCTAAAAATATTATATATTCCTGGAGGAAATAATGTCCGATAAAAAACAACAAGTTATTGAACTCGTTAAAGGTATGACGGTTCTGGAATTATCTGAATTAGTTAAAGAGATGGAAGAAGTATTTGGCGTCTCTGCAGCCGCACCGGTTGCAGCCTTTGCAGCTCCTGCCGCTGCTGCCGCTGAAGCTAAGGAAGAACAGACCGAATTTGACGTTGTGCTGAGCAATGCCGGCGAAAAGAAGATCAATGTGATCAAAGTCGTGCGCGAAATCACCAAGCTTGGGCTCAAAGAAGCCAAAGATCTGGTTGACGGAGCTCCGAAACTCGTCGTTGAAAAGGTCAGCAAAGAAGAAGCCGAGTCTGTTAAGAAGAAACTTGAAGACGCCGGTGCGTCCATCGAACTTAAATAACCCGGTTTTCCAGCAGATATGTCCAAAAAAAGTCCACTGGGACTTTTTTTGGACTAAACTGCATATATAACACACGCTAAATGTATTGTTTTTCAGTATTTCAAGAACCCAGTTCTGAGCTTTCAAATGCCTGATCATGTAGAGCAAACAAACCCAAATTCAACTACACTATGTGTTGAAATGAAACACAAAGGAGCGAGCTTTTGAGAAAGATCAAAAGTTATTCTCGAATATCCGGAAGACTTGCCGAGCTTGGTATCGGTGAGGTAGAGATACCTAATCTTTTGGCAATGCAAGTGGAATCGTTCAACGACTTCCTGCAAAAAGATATACATCCTCTCCGCCGGGAAAAAAGGGGTCTTCAAGCCGTCTTTGAATCCATATTTCCGATAGAAGATGCCAAAGGTAACTTCCTGCTTGAGTTTATCGAATTCAACATCCTGCAGGAAAAATATACTATTGAAGAATGCATCGAAAGAAATTTATCCTATCAAGCCCCCCTCAAAGCTAAAATGAGGCTTTCCATTTACGAACAAAAAGAAGGCGAAAGAGAATTTAAGGATTCGCTCGAACAGTATGTATTTTTAGGTGAGATACCGCTCATCACCCAACAAGGCACCTTCATCATCAATGGTGCCGAACGGGTCATAATATCGCAACTGCAACGCTCCCCCGGGATATTTTTCTCCGAGGAAAAACACCAAAGCGGAAAGATGCTCTACTCTGCCAAGGTGATTCCCTACAGTGGTTCATGGCTGGAATTTGATATTGATATCCACGATGTCATGTATGTCCATATCGACAAACGCAGAAAGCTCCCTGTTACTACCCTGCTGCGCGCCATCGGCATTTCCACCGATACAGACCTGCGCAATACATTTTATAAAAGCGAAACCCTCACATTGGAAAAGGCCAAGGGACGTCATCTTTTCGCTGCCATCAAGATAGAAGGTATGGATGAGCCTCTTGCCGAAGCCAATGAATCCGTCACAGACAACCTGATCGAAAAGCTTAGCGAATTGAAGATCAAAAAGGTTGATGTGATTGATTATGACTATGAGATAGCCCGTAAGGTTCTGGAAAACACCATTGCCAAAGATCCTACTTCCGATCAGGAAAGTGCTTTGAAAAAGATATACAGCCTGATCCGACCCGGGGAAGAAGCCACCTATGAAACAGCCAAGGTGCTGGTGGATAGGATGTTCTTCAACGAGAAACGTTACAACCTCGGGAAGGTAGGCCGCTACAAGATCAATACAAGATTGAACATCGACGTGGATGAAACCCAGCTAACTCTCACCATTGCAGATTTTGTGCAAATTTTCAAAGTTCTGATCGACATCTATCATGATGAGGATGAAATTGATGATATAGACAACCTTGCCAACCGCAGTGTTCGCACCGTGGGAGAACTTCTCCAAGAACAATATGCCACGGGCCTGTCCATGGTGGCAAGGATCGTCCAGGAAAGAATGGCGATATCAAATATCGACGAGATCACTGTTCACGACCTCATCAAC
>JAQUHL010000017.1 GCA_028683635.1 Candidatus Cloacimonadota bacterium | reverse complement strand
CCGCCTTGCCCTGGCTGATCCTGGCAAAGTAGATACCGGAGGAGAGGGCTCTGCCACTATCATCTGTGCCATTGAAACTTAGTTGATTCCTGCCTTGTGCGAGGTAGCCGCTATGCAGGGTTTTCAGCTTCTGGCCCTTCAGGTTATAGATCTCTATCTGGGTTAAGCCCGGCTGGGGTAGATTAAAAGCCAGAGTCGTTCTGGGATTGAAGGGATTGGGATAAGCAAGCAGGGAAAGCCCTGGTTCAGGTGCAGGCATCACAGGATCTTCGCTACTTACATAGGCAGGTGAGCCATATTCATAGCAGCCCATATCTATCCTGCCATTCCAGAAACGTAAGCTACCGGCAAGGTCAAAGGGCAGCATGCTCATCAAATCGATCTCCGGTGAGCCGTTATCTATGCAGGGGGAATCTGCCTGCAAGCTATATGGATAAAGCTCTCCTTCTCCTTTGAAAAAGGGGTTCACATCGATATTGTGTTCATCCCAGGTGCAGGACATCTGATGTGATACCCTGCTGAATCCTCCGGGGATACAATTATAGTCCATATAGGTGCGGGGTGCGAAGCCCCCTGTTTGATTAGGATAATAAGGCATTACCTCATAGAAGGTAGGATTGGAAAAGATGCAGTTCAGAACCCTGGACATCCCACCCCTGAAGATTGCAGTGGCAAGCCTTGTATTATTCTCAGTGAATGTGCAGTTTCGCATGTCAAGATAGCTTTGGGCATTTCCTCGCAATGCAAAGACTGCATCAAGCTCGGAATACATGTTTGTGAACAGGCAATTCTCGACAAGGGCATACAATGAATATACAACACCAGGGGGGTACACGCTTTGGATAGTAATATTTCCAAGCAGTTCTTCCGGATCTGTAAACAGATAATTTCCTCCAATGAATTCGCAATTACGTACGATTAGGGTGTCATTCCTTAGCCCAGCATACAGATCGGAACTAAAAACTCTGGATCCGGGGGTTGGATGAAATCCTGTGTTGTTTTTGAAAAGGCAGTTTTCAATTATGCCAGAACTGTAATAAACAAAGATACCTCCCGAACCATTACTACGGTTGTTTGAAACCACACTGTTTCTAATGGACATTCTCGGTATTCTATTGATCAGTATAGGGGCCGACACATCAATATCATCACTAGAAATCAAGTTTGATAATTTTACATTCTCAATTAGTATCGAGGCTTGCACATGATTGCCAAGTATTCCTAATCCCGTGAACCCCAGATTGCTCTCACCATCTATACCGAAATCTAACAGCTCGATATTGCGCCCATCAAGCGTGCTTATGCAGTATGTGTTAAAAATCCTCGCATCAGGTATAATTTTGGTGTTTTCCCTTCCGCTGCCAACGAATCTTGAATAACTCTTTATCTGTATGGGGAAGATTTGCCCCTGGCTTTGGCGGTATTCTCCTGGTGCCAAATACAATGTTTTGGGGTTCAAACTATCCGCTGCCATCTTCCTCGCTGCATATACAATTGTCCTCATGGGAGAGGCAAAACTGCTACCATCATTATCATCATTCCCCCAGGGGGCTACATAGAAATCACGGTTTTCTTCTGTCAGATATGCATGGTTGGCAGACATGTTCAGAGGATATTTGCTGCCTGGTGATGTCAATGAAACATGAGCATAGTAATAAATGGAGTTGTTTTGTACAGATACTGTGTCTGCAACGATAATCCCGGGAACAACATAGTTGTAAAAACATATATCATTGCCAATGGCTGAGAAGTTATTGTAAAAACTGTTCAGGTTCTGCTCATCAAAGGAAGCTGGCTCATACCGTCCCATAATACTAATGCCCCCCCCCATGGTTTTGCTTTTATTGTCATGGATGGAATTGCCGGCAAAATGAATTTCTGAATAAACACCCAGTACCCCACCACCCTCTTCGGCATTGTTGCCATAGATGTGGTTATTGATAACATGCACTTTGGTCTCATAGGCAAGAATACCACCTCCCCTGCTACTGTTGATTCTTGGAACAATACAGGTTCCTAAACCCTTAGTAAGAGCAAATCCTCTGATCACCGTTGGCGGATCTCCAATTGAAGGGTGCCCATGCACAACAATGCAGCTTTCCAGGTTCATCCCGTCGATGATGGTCTGGTTGGTGTAATCCCTGTTTCCGGTTACCATTTCCACAGAGGCAAGCGTGATCCTTTTGTTCATGATCACCAGGTTCTCATTGTACCTGCCGGGATTTACTATCACGGTATCACCATTTGCCGAGGCGTTGATCGCCTGCTGGATCACCGTGTATTCATATACCCCGCTGGTGCTTACATAGCGAATGACGGAATATGCCAATGCCGATAGGATTAGCATGATAAACGTGATGATGAGCCTCATAAATCCGCCTATTTCATCAGTATGAGCTTGATAGTTTTGCTCGCCTTGCCCTGGCTGATCCGGGCAAAGTAGATACCGGAGGAGAGGGCTCTGCCACTATCATCTGTGCCACCAAAGCTGAGCTGATGTCTACCTTGCGGAAGGTAGCCGCTATGCAGGGTTTTCACCTTCTGGCCCTTCAGGTTATAGATCTCTATCTGGGTTAAGCCCGGCTGGGGTAAGTTAAAAGCCAGGGTCGTTCTGGGATTGAAGGGATTGGGATAAGCAAGCAGGGAAAGCCCTGGTTCAGGTGCCGGTAGTTCTGGATCGTCGCTACTTACATAGGCGGGTGAGCCATATTCATAGCAGCCCATATCTATCCTGCCATTCCAGAAACGTAAGCTACCGGCAAGGTCAAAGGGCAGCATGCCCATCAAATCGATCTCTGGTGAGCCGTTATCTATGCAGGGGGAATCTGCCTGCAAGCTATATGGATAAAGCTCTCCTTCTCCTTTGAAAAAGGGGTTCACATCGATATTGTGTTCATCCCAGGTGCAGGACATCTGATGTGATATCCTGCTGAATCCTCCGGGGATACAATTGTAGTCCATATAGGTGCGGGGTGCGAAGCCCCAGGTTTCTGTTGGATAATAGGGCATCACCTCATAGAAGGTGGGGTTTGAGAAGATGCAGTTCAGGACTCTGGTCATCTGCCCCCGGAAAACAGCAGTTGAAAGCCGGGAAGTATTCCCCGTGAAGGTGCAGTTGATAACGTCCATGCTGCTGTATGCATTGCCCTTGAAAGCCAGGGTGGCATCGATCTCTGAGTGATTGTTGATGAACAGGCAGTTTTCGATGCGGGTATGTGAGGACACTTCTGAGCCCTCACTCTTGATGGTTATATTACCATAAAGCGCTTCGGGATCTGTGTGATTGTAGTTCCCACCGATGAATTCACAATTGCGGATGAGCAAAGTATCGTTCTTCAGGGCTGCATACAGATCAGAGCTAAAAACTACGGATCCTGGGTTTGGATGAAAGCCGGTATTGTTTTTGAAGATGCTGTTTTCTATTATTCCGGAACTGTTATGGATATATAGTCCACCTGAACCGTTGGATCGACTGCCAGATACTGAACAGTTAGTTATCAGGAAATTCTTTGTGCCCACAATGCCAAATGTAGCCGAATTTCCAAGATCATCTGTTGAAACAACATTCTGAAAACTCACATTTTCGATAATGACATTTGCATTGGGATGGTTTCCTGTAATCGCAATTCCATTGAATCCCGGGTTGTTTTCTCCATCAATGCTTAAATCCGATATTCGAATATTTCGGGCATCAGTTGTTTGAACACAGAACGTATTGAATATCCTGGCATCTGGAATGATTATTGTGTTTCCCCTGCCACTCCCAATTAATCGTGAAGAGCCTTTTATCTGAATGGGGAAGATCTGCCCTTCGCTTTGGCGGTATTCCCCAGGAGCTAAATACAATGTCTTTGGGTTCAAACTATCCGCTGCCATCATCCTCGCTGCATAAACAATTGTCTTCATGGGAGAGGCAAAGCTGCTGCCATCATTATCATCATTCCCCCAGGGGGCTACATAGAAATCACGGTTTTCCTCAGTATAACATGCGTGATTTGCATTTACTATCAACGGGAGATACACATTATCATAGGGTATAACAAAATGTGCTGCGTAATAAATAGATGGATTAAACACGCTTATAGTATCAGCATAAATATTGTTAGGTGCTAATGGAGTATAAAAACTTATGTCAGATCCCGTCGAAGATATGTTGTTGTATATGCTGTTTAAGTTATTCTCATCAATGATAAACGGGCCAGAACCACCTTGAATGCTTATTCCTCCTCCTTGTCCCCTGGCTTTGTTGTCATGTATTGAGTTTCCAGCCAAATGAATTTCAGAATACACAGCCAGAATTCCCCCTCCCTGTTCGGCATTATTGCCGTATATGTGATTATTAATAATGATCAGTTTTGTACCAGATGCTCGAATACCTCCACCCCTGCTGTCATTAATCTTGTTTACCATACGAGTTCCCAAACCCTTAGTAAGAGTAAATCCTCTGATCACCGTTGGCGGATCTCCAATTGAAGGATGCCCATGCACAACAATGCAGCCTTCCAGGTTCATCCCGTCGATGATGGTCTGGTTGATATAGTCTCTGTTTCCGGTTACCATTTCCACAGAGGCAAGCGTGATCCTTTTGTTCATGATCACCAGGTTCTCATTGTACCTGCCGGGATTTACTATCACGGTATCACCATTTGCCGAGGCGTTGATCGCCTGCTGGATCACCGTGTATTCATATACCCCGCTGGGGCTTACATAGCGAATGGCGGAAAAAAGAACTGATGAAGTTCCCAGTAAAATCGTTGTAAAAATCAAAAAAGCATATCTCATAAAGACTCCATAGCTATTTTGCCATAAAATTTCATTGCTTTCATATCGTCAAGAAAATTCTGGGGCGGGCTTCCCCGCCCCGGATTTTTCGTTATTTGAAGAGCATCATCTTTTTGGACATACTCTTACCTTCGGCTTCAATCTTGTATAGATAGATGCCGCTTGCACATTCGATGTCTCTTTCATCTTTTCCATCCCAAAGGTACTCAAACTTACCGGCTTTTACAGCACTAATAGTATGCGTTTTCACCTTCTGACCTTTGAGATTGTAGATAGAAAGCCGGGCGGTTCCCTTTCCCGGGAGGCTGAAACCAATCCTGGTGGATTTGTTGAAGGGATTGGGTGAATTTTGTGAGAGACTAAGGGGGAAGACCAATTCAGGATCATGATCCGGAGCAAATAGTTTTACAAAGACGGCATCAGTCGTTTTCAAGCTTGAGGCAGCTTTGTTCCATCCTCCATAGATCTGGTATCGGGAAGTGATCGCCCGGGAAGATTTGCTGCCGTATTCCAGAGTAAAGGTGAGGTTTTGAATGTCTTCATCTTCCAGATCCATGATATAGGCATTGAGCTGAACCATGCTGGAATCAACTATTACAGCACCTTTACATGTATCACCGAGCATGATCCCAATCTCCTTGGGAAGATCCTCTTCCAGATCGCTGAGATCGAGAAAGAGCGGTGCATAATCTGCCTTTTCTTCCCAAGTGAAGCTTTTGGCAAATTCAATACCTTTGGGAGGAACGGGGTCTCCGGCATTCCACTTGAAGTTGCTGATATCTCTTGAGCACTTCAGGATCACCATATCTCCATAACTGAGAGATGGCATTCTCCCGCCCGCAGGCAACACCCACATTCCGTTTATCTTAACCAAAGTCCAGTACTGGGCTTTAATCTCAATCATATCACTTTCGAAACTTCCCAGGGCTGTTATGGGATTTTGGGGAGTCTGCAACCAATAGCCAACCCAGTTATCCTCACTCAATTTTTCAAGGGGTATAGTGCTATTGGCTACAACCCTTGTGCCGCTGATGGAAAGATCGTGCGTGGCGTTTACCTGAACCTTGTATCCTGCATTACGGTTCATGTTGTAGTCAATGTTTTCCCATAGAGAACTCTGGGGATTAATCTGAGCTGTTAAAGTACTATTAATTGATACTTTTTCGATCAGGTTCCAGGCAATCTTCACTACATCTTCAACCGTCGTCCCATCCTCATAGACCATATCCATCACCGGAAATCCTTTCCAGTTCCAACCCTGATTGTTTGGTGTTAGCTGCAGGTTCCATTTGTCAAAGTTGTGCCACCGGTAAGTAGGGTATGCTCCCACATCCAGGGGAGTGTAATCAAAATCATATTGAATCGTGTTATCCGGGGGATCGGTTGGCTTGAAATCATTCAGGGTAAGATTTGGTGCGCCTGAATCGATTAGAATGCTGCGGGCATCAGTTTCCCAATAAGGTTTTAGTTTGTTACTACCAGCGCTAACAGAGTGTAGCAGAGGTATTCCAGTTAGCTGATTGCCGATGCTCCAGTTAGGTTCAGAGCCTGCTCCCACAATACCGTTACCGCAATTGTATATACTATTGTACTGAACAACATAGGAGCATGCAGCAGGAGCTGTATCCCAAAAATGCACGCCAGTTCCTTCCATGTTCGCTATCACATTGTTCATTATCTTACAATCGGTGTGTGCTTTATGAACAGAAATCCCACCAAAAGGATTCTCAGAGCCAGTATAGTACAGGGTATTGTTCATTATCCGCAGAATTCGTTGAGGATAAGAGGTATGAACTGGATTATACACTTTTATCTGGTAAGCTGCGGATGAACCATACACTGAATCCAAATGGAATACATTCCTGTTTATCAGTGTATACTTACTTCCTGCCACTTGCACAGCTCCAGTGCCTTCAACATAGGACACATTCCCGTTTTCTGTCATATTGAAAAAGTTATTACTGATTTCCACGTCAAAGATAGTCAATCCTGACATCGTCATACCAGCGGATACGCGTCCAATTTCAATTATTCTTCTGCTATAATAGCCGGTAAAGGTACAATTGGTAATCGAAGTTTTCAAGGGAACCGTTACATAATCTATTCCCATCATCCTGATAGCTCCAAGGGCATAACCTTGCTGTCCTGGTAGATCAAATTTACAGTTGTTTATGGAGATTGGAAGGTTTGCATCGATGGTCCAGTTTAGCTGACCAGAGAATACACAGTTTTCCACAAACACTTGCAAGGAATTGGCTTCGAAAACCTCAATTGCGGTATAAGCTCCCACAAACTTGATATTATCAATAATCACAGTGTTTCCAGAGGTAGAATATATTTCTTCAATATAACAAAGAGTTTCATCATCACCTTGTTGAACTATGGTAGTCATATTGTTTTCGGAGATTCTCGTGCCAAGAAGTCTAAGCGCTTTGTTGCTTTGCCAGGGGGTGACAGCAATATTATCAAAGGTACCTGATACGATTGTGACCTGCGTGTTCCCAGGTAATCCATGAGCTATGGATATTGCATCCTGAATATCTTGCAGATTGGTGCTTGAAATCGGAAGAGAGGGGTCTACAGTGAGGAAGTTATCCCACACAATCCCCATACAAAGAACTGGAACCAAGACCAGTGTTAATAATACGGTTGTTTTTATTGTCATGTTGTTCTCCAATATTACTGATTGTTTATGGATATGGACTCATCTTTCACGCAGGATCATGACAATTGTACTACAAACCAGAAAGTAGAATTGATTCGAAAGATGGTCTGTTTTAGATACTGAAAGTTTGCTGTGATAATCCAACTATACGCAGGGGCTCTACAGTCATGGCCCTCTAATACTGACCTTAAACTTACAATCTACAAAATTAGTGGTAATTACAGATGCGGAGTTGTTTGGATCTGCCATACAATAGTATCCGGCTTATGCGGACTTGATGCAGGCACTTTTCAGTTACCTTGAGTATTGCATCAAAGCTTACATTTCCCTAAGCTCCCATCCTCAAAGGGTAGGTCACAAAAGTTATTTTCCATTGCTGTTAACGAGATATTCATCTCGCTCTCTGGGCAAAAACAACGCTCAGTCTTCTCCTTTTTTTATTTATTTGCATAAGCACATTATCAATCAAGGCTACATTATGAGGGTGGCGCCAGGCGTGCACCACCCTCAATTCTACCCTTACATATCCCCAAAAACGCCCTCGTCTTTATTCCCCATTCCCTGTGGGAATCTATTGATCAGGAGTACATTAGAAGCGAAAATCCATGCACCATATCTTAGCTATGCTATCCTCGGGTGCTACCCCAAGGGCATACACGGGGCTCAATCAAAGATGTATCTGCATCCTTGATCTGAAGTCTTTGATTGATACCGGAAATCTCCGGATATCAGACGTGTCCAAAGACTACTAAAACATCAAAAATATATCCACGAATCCGGAATCAGGGTGTGGCTATTCACATTTCCTCCAGGGATAGATCCTGGCCTTTTTGCGGTTGTTAATCCACTGCAGAGGCTGTAGATTGGTGATATCATCCTTACCACCTTCCGCAAGGGGGATAATGTGATCGATTTCCCAACCATATAGAGATGTGGTATCTCCATAGCGGTTGCGCTGGATAATGATGCCATAGGAATCAATTCTCCGTTCCATTGCGCCATAGCCGGAATCGTAGGTTCCCTTGTACCAGACGTCGTTTATTTCGTCCGGTGTGTAAGGACAACCATTGGCTTTGCGATTTGCCATTTCAGTTTCCGTGAGCAAAAATTTTACTTGATTTTGTAAACGTAAACCACACCATTGTGTTCCACATACAGATAGCCATCTTTTTGATAGACGACCCGAACAGCAGGATTCTCGAGGCTGCCGGTGAAGACCGGAAGAGACTGGGGAGGAACGCTGTCATAATCCGTGGCAGAAAGCGCCATCGGCAGGCTGAGTGAGATCAGGACCAGGGCAGTAAGCAAAATCTTTTTCATGTTGTACTCCTTTTTTTCGAAGATTTTTTTCGCTTCTGTATAATTAGTTGGCGATTCCAAAAAGTTTTATACACTTAACTCTGGATTTTGTTGTGGCACATGAAAATATAGCATTTTTTCGTTTTAGAAATTGACAGCTTTTTCGCATCTTTTTTCCTTGGCTTATGAAAAAAAACTCGGTTTTTGTAGAAAAAAATTTTATGCAGCCAGTCATGACTCAGGATTTGGGATCAAACCAGTTTGATGCTATCCAGTTAAGAGCGCAAAAATGTGCAAGTGAAGCTTTTTCAAACCCCACAATTATCACAGATTTAGTAAGTTCTGTTACTCTGGCAACAATCAAGGAGTGGGATGGGATCTCCGATCCCAATAAATGGGTGGATCAGTTTTTCCCAAAAGCTGTGGAGGCATATTTCAAAGAACTCAGGATGTTTTGCTTCCAGGCAGCCATGGAACACATTGCCAAGCCGGAGGTGGCTGAAGATATTGCTCAGGATAGCATCGCCGCCTTGCTGAAATCCGAGACGGAAATCAGCTACATCAAACCCTGGCTCAAAAGGGTGGTCACCAATAAGCTTGCCCAGTATTTTACAGAAAGAGCCAAAGCGGATGAGATGGTTATCCAGATGATCGAAACCGGGAAATTCCTCGATCTTTCCAGCAAATCCGACGATAAGCTGGAAATGAACAAACTGGCCATGGCAACTGTAGCAAAGCTCCTGAGCAGAAGTGACTTTGCCAGGTTCAAAAAAATCAGCAGTTACAAAAACCTGATCGAATATGCCCGGGCAATGAAAATCCCCGTTGGTACCGCCAGACAACATAGCCACCAGATCCGTACCAATCTCAAATCTGCTTATCTGCTTGCCAATGGCTGGGAGGGAACTCCTGAAATCCTGGACTACCATCAGCTCAAGACGATCAAAAACTTCATCAAGGCTACATTTATGATCTTCCGGGGTGAAAGTGCCGATCCTAATAGAAAAAGAATGGTAGCCATCAGTGAAGAATTACTCTACGATGCCTTCCAGGGTGCAACCATGTTGCTTGATTGGGGCATCGATATGATCGGAAATCAACGCTATCAGCTTTATCTATATTATATGAAGACCGATGGCCCGCAGATGCTGGTTCTCAGGATTAGATTCAATAAAATCAAGCGCATCATCATCACCGATTGCAGAATTGCCGAGCTCGTGGCTACCCTGGATCTTCCCCAAAACACCAAACTCCTTATCCGGGACGGCAAACCAGCATTCACATTTGAGGAAATAAAGGCTATCCTGGGAGAGAAGAAACTCAGCAATTGACGCCCATCCAGCACAGTCATCAATTTTTTTTGTTGACTGATTAAAGCCCATGTAGTTTCCTTGCCTCAGCTGGAAAATAAGAACTCGAGGAGCGAAAAATGACTATAGCATTTAACGTGAATAGGCTTATTGAAACTGAGCTGAACTTCGCCAAACGCTTTACAAATGTTACCCCCAAGCCCTACGGTCTGATCTACTGGAATGAAGCAAACAAGGAATCTCACGATTCAAACCATGCCATCATCACGGATTTTGTGGGTGTGGAAGCTTCCCTGAAGGATATTGTAAACTTTTACAAAGCCAAAGGCATCACTCCCCGGCTCTATCCGTCCCTCAAGGACAAGGAACTGGATATCCTTTCCCAACCCCTGGAAAACCATGGATTTATCCTCAATCACCATCCCAACAAATACTATTTACACGAACGGGAAAGCAGCATCACTCCCGCAGCCGGTGTCCATATCGAAAGAATCCGTCAAATGACCACCCAATTGAGGGATTACATCATTGCCAATCAGCAGGGCGAGCATACCATCAAAGTGGTTCAGAGGCATCTCAGCCATCCAAATTACCATCTTTTGGGTGCTTTTGTAGCAGACGAACTGGTCGCCGTCGCCTCGGTGAATATCTTTGCCGGATATTCCCGGGTGGATGACGTCCATACCCATATCTCCTATCGGGGCAAAGGCTATTCCAGCGCATTGATCCACTATCTGGTGAGCTACCACAAGCGCCAGAGTGAGAATCACCTTTACCTGTATTCATCCATGCCGGAGGCCATCCGGGTCTATGAAAAGGCTGGCTTTATCCAGATTCCGCATGAATTCAGGTTTTGGACGGCTTATAAGAATTTGTAACAGGAGTTTCCAAAGATGGGGAAAGTACATAAGCAATTGAGGTTTATCCAGATCTTATTATCTGGAAGTGTTAGCTTGATCTCGCTTCTGGTGCTTTGTGTCAAACTTGGGAAGAGCTTGGATTTTTGCTCCGGGAATGCTTTTCTCTGCGAGATGGCTCCCAGCACGGCAATGATTGTCTTTCTTATCTCAACCGCCCACTTTCTAAAGAATGTCCTCCCGGATTCCAAAATCCTGATATGGTTTACCAGGACGCTTTGCTTGTTAATAACAGCCTATTCCATATCGGTCCTGCTGCATATCCTGGGCCTTCTCCCCTGGCATCCGGAAGATCTTCTCAAGCTGAGGCATTACCGCCAGACTGGGCTATACTTTGGTGCTATGTCTCCCATCACTGCTTTCATTTTCATGTTGGGGGCTATTTCCTTGCAGCTGCAAAATACTGCTTCTGAAGATGACCGCAGAAACCGGCAGGTATCAGTGGTATTCAGTTCCATCTCTTTGGTTATATCGCTGATAGTGCTTTTGGGATATATGACCGGGGTTCCGCTTTTACCCATCCTCTACCGGGTACCGATGGTCTATCTCACATCTTTGTGTTTAACAACCCTCAGCCTCAGTATTTTGCTGGGTTCCGGGATTGATGTCTTTCCCCATAAGCTGTTCATCTCCAGTAGCGAGGGCATCGATCGAACCATCCAGGTTTATAATTCCGGCTTACTCATGGTTTTTCTTGGTATTTGCATCTTTGTAGCGCTGATCGCCGCTCTGTATCTCAGAATAGAGGCAAACACCTTCAACAAATCGATTCGGGAGCAACTTAATAGTATTGCCGATCTCAAAACAGAACAAATCCGCGGATGGATATCCGAAGTGCACTCCTATGCCAGGTATATCGGTGAAGATCATATACTGCACAACTTTATCTACCACATAGTACATGAACGATCAGATCCTCAACAGAGCAAAACTCTGCACGATTCGTTCCAAAGGATTATCAAGAATTTACCCTATCGCTCAATTAGCTTATTGGATCGATCCGGAAGGTGTCTGATCAGCTATCCAGATAACGTGAAGTATCGAGATGTGGACCAGATAGAAAGCTTTCGAAAATCATTTGCCATGAAAAGCATAATATATGAAGACATATTGATAGATGATAGAACTACTGAAGGTTTGGAGCGGAATCAAACCCTCAGAATCTGGATACCTGTTTATCATAACCTGGTTGAAAAAGATGAAGTATGTGCCACCATCCTCATCCAAATCGATCCCCATGATAATCTCTATCCATTGATCCAAACCTGGCCCACTCCGAGTATAACCGCCGAGACCCTGCTTGTTAGAAAAGAAGGGGAATCAGTTCTGTTCCTGAACGAACTCAGGCACAGGAGTGATACTGCCCTAAATCTTTCGATGAAGCTTTCCGAAAATCCCTTTCTGCTTGCCACCCAGGCAGTAAAAGGAGCACATGGAAACATCGAAGGTGAGGATTATCGGAAGCATAGCGTGCTGGGAGCAATACGCTACCTGGAAGTGTATCCCTGGTATCTGATCGCCAAAATCGACCGTGCCGAGGTCATGAGTCCCCTCGTTTTCAAGGCCTGGACGACGATCCTAATCCTTCTTGTCCTGCTTGTTTCCGCTGCAGTTACCATCGAACAGATTAACCGCAAACGAACCAATGCCGAAAACCTGAAAGTGGCAAATGAATGGAGAGCCACCTTCGATGCCGTCCAGGATGTTATCTGGCTGATGGATAAAGATTCCCGGATAATTCGTTCCAATAAGGCTGCTGAAACAATGTTGGGCCTTTCGTCCCAACTCCTGCTCGGAGACAGATGTTGGCAAATTGTTCACAAATCGGATTCACCTCCGGCAAATTGCCCCACGCAGCAACTCATGCAAACCGGTAAGCATACCGACGAGGAATTGATTATCGAGGATAAATGGTACCAGATTTCCGTGGATCCCATCTTCGGAGAAAACCGCAATATCACTGGTATGGTACATATCATCCGGGATATTACCGAGCGCAAGATCGCCGAAAAATCTCTCTATGAAACAAATTCTTACTTGCAAAACCTGCTTAACCATGCCAATGCCCCCATCATTGTCTGGAACACCGAATTTACAATTACCCAGTTCAATCATGCCTTTGAAAGATTGATCGGACAAAATGCCGAAAACTACATAGGCCGTCATCTGGAAATTCTCTTCCCAAAAGAAAGCAGTATGGAATCCATGCGCAAGATTTTGGATACTCTCACCGGCGAATATTGGGATAGCGTGGAAATCCCTGTTCTCACCATCGATGGCTCGATCCGTACCATTTTATGGAACTCGGCAAACATCTATGACACCGATGGCATCACCCACGTTGCCACAATTGCCCAGGGGCAGGACATCACCGAACGTATCCAGGCAGAACAGGAAATCAAGGATAGAGAAGCCAGGCTTCAGGTTATCATCGATGCTGCCCCCTTTGGCGCTCACACCTTCGAACTGACTGAGGATGATCGCCTTGTCCTCATTAGTTCCAATGAGTCCTCGGATCTGATCCTGGGGATTGATACCCAAGCCTTGATCGGCAAGGAACTGCTGGAAGCCTTCCCCGGAAA
>JAQUHL010000016.1 GCA_028683635.1 Candidatus Cloacimonadota bacterium | reverse complement strand
TATCCACTGTGAGAAATTCCACCACCTCCGGGAAGGCATAAAAATACTCTCTGGGCAAGATATCCAGGACCGCTCCTTCCAGCACTGTGAGGTTGTAAGGAATACCGGAAAAGAGATTGTACCAGCCATTGTAACTTCCACTCCAGCCGAAATTGAGGTGGAAAAAACCATCCGTTCTGTAACCATCCACCACCAGATTGTGCCCGGCATCCCAGGCAGGAGTGACGACCGCCAGGAGAACAGGCATTGCGTCCATGATATTCTGGGCCATCCTGTTCAATAGTTCCTGATCCTGGTTTGTGATAAGTTCGCAGCCATCAAAGCCAAAACGCTCCATGGCGGAATAGGCCTGGGCTACTGCGAAGGTTCCACTGGCCGATGAGGTATAAACCTGCTGGGCTGCGACCCCCGTGGCAAAGATCAAAGCTGCGATATTCTCAGCAGTAGGCGGATACTGGTAACGGTAGTTATACATCAGCGAGTCAAGCTCAAGGTTTAGATCTTCAAAGCTGGGAAATTCCAGGGTTTCATAATCATCATCGATCCAATAGTTTCGGCCGGCGTAATTATGATGATAGTCATCCTCGTCGCCCAGGACTGTGCCATTGATAGTCTCATGGTAATTGATGATCTGAGAGATCGCCACGGCTGGACAGCCCGCGATGCTGCGGGCATTGGTGACCGGATCCATCGGACACATCAGGTTGTAGGGGGCGGATTGGTCCCAGTTTGTCTTTAGCCATCCTCCGGTCGTCGAATAACCCTCCGGAGGCCACTGCTCCTCGTTTCGGCCAGAGATTGGATTCTGAGCCTCAAGCCATTTATTTTTTTGGTATTGAACCTGGCTGGTAGAGAAACTGGCTGCCTGATCGAGCCTGGAAGCAAGGTCTGCACATAGCAGCTCTTCCAGGATGCTATCCTGGCCGTTTGCATAGGGAGAAGTGAGCGAGTAAGCCATCACCGGAGGCAACAGGTCATCCGCTGCTACCACGATGTAGCCCCTGGGTTCCAAATCATAAAGATATGCCAAAAGACCCCGTTCATTGTTTATCTGCCTTGGCGAGCCCAAAACATGTGTGAAGGGAGCTATCCTGAGCAGCAGGCTGCTTGCCACCCGGCTGGCGACAGTGATGTCTACTGAAGCACTCCAGAGCCGGGGTACAAATCCCAGCTGCAGAACCAGGATCAAAAGTGCAAAAGCTTTCAGGTTTTTCATCCAAACCTCAATTCATTTTTTCCTGCCTGACTGAACCTACTACTCTGAGTTTTACCTGTATTGGAGGGCTTCATTTTGTCAATCGGAAAAATCAGTGAATCAGAAAACTTCACAGTATGACCAATACTCCTTCCCAGGAGTCTGCTCTTCATCAAGCCTATAGCAAAAGACCCTTGCACATCCCGATTAATCGAAAAACGGACTTCCAAATATGCTGCTTGTGAGGCTAATTTTTATAAATCTATCCCCGCTCACTACCCTAAAAGGAGTAGAGCTTCGCCCTACAACCCATTATTCAACGCTCTTTTTCAGGTTGATATCCTCAATACTGCCTCCCACCCCTGTGAAAAAGCTCTCCCCAAAAATACCCTCTATATATATTACGTAAGACGTTTTGAGTGATTCTGAAATTTATTTTTGTGCTTCCGCTGCACTTGGAAGACTATCTGCTTGTCATCATTGCATTTATACGGTTTCTACTTTGAAAAAATAATAGGGCGGGGCAGGGGGCAGCGCTCCATAAAGACCCTTGCACATCCCGATTTATCGAAATACAGACTTCCAAATATGCTGGTTGTGAGGCATATTTTTGTAAATCATTTTCGCCCACTACCCCATAAGGAGCAGGGCTTCGCCCTACAACCCACTATTCAATGGTCTTTGGAATACAGCACAAAACCCCGAAGCAAAAAAAAGCCCTGCACCAGGCAGGGCTTTTATATTAAGACAGGTTATTTACTTGGCAAGCAGCATTTTTTTGGTTTGGGAAAATCCCGTGCTTTCCAGGCGGTAGAAATAGATCCCGCTGCTCACTGATGATCCAGAATCATCCTTGCCATTCCAGATCAACGAGTGGGAACCTTTTTGCTGGGCTCCGGAGAAGAGATTGCGCACCAACTGTCCTTTGAGATTGTAGATTCTCAGGCTCAAGGGGCCTTCCTTTTCGAGTTGGTAGCTGATCGTGGTCTGGGGATTGAAGGGATTGGGGTAGTTCTGGCGCAGCATATTTGCCAGGGCTGGGCTATTGATATCCTGATTTGCCACATAACCTGTGGCGGCGTAGGAACCCTGGCGGGTGAGAGAGCCCCGATAGGTGATCCAGGGAGTCATCTGTGTGACGGGACGGCGCAGGTTTACCACCACGACTCCATTGGCATATCCTGCCACCAGCTTGAAGAAGCCATTGCCATTGAAATCCACCAAAGTGGCGGGAGTGGCACCGCTGTAATGCATGGGGAAGGGGTATCCGGAAAGCATCGTTCCATCGTTGTTCACGATGTAGGTGCTGTTGTTGTAATCATTGAGGATGATCTCATAGAGCCCATCGGAATCCAGATCGGCAATCAAAGGCGGGCAGGTGAAATAGTTGGAAAGGGCCATCGGGAATCCGGGGAAGCTATTGCCATTTTGATCCAGGGCATAGAGGTTTCCGCTGGCGGTAACGAAGATGATGTCGAGGCTGCCGTTGCGGTTCAGATCTGCCAGAACAGCTCCGTTGGCGACGTCTTCACTGATGTTGTTTTCAAAGATGATGTTTCCCTCAGGAGAGATGAGGTAAAACCTGTTCTGGGTTCCAATGGCGATGCGGGAATTATCGAGGATGACGGGTGCTCCTTTGACGGCTCCGCTTAGCTGAAGCGGGAAGGATGGATGGAAGCTGGTTCCCGAGCCATTGATCACCTGGAGGATGCCATCGGAGGTGCCGACAATGATTTCCTGGCTGCCATCTCCATCGAGATCGGCGACTGCCAGTTCCGTCTGAACTCCACCGGAGAGCAGAATGGGGAATCCGGTTTTGGGATTACCCAGGTTATCCAGGGCATAGAGGTTGCGATCCAAGCCGGCAACTACGACATCGGCAGATCCATCTCCATCGAGATCACCGGTGACGGGAGTAAGTAAAAGCTGAGTGTTGGTTTGGTAATTGAAGATGATTGTGCCATCGGTGCTCATGGCGACAAGGCTGCCTTCACGGCTGGCAAGCACCAGATCTTTGGCACCATCCTGATCCAGATCGTCCATAGCAAAACTGCGGTTGATGTTCAGTTCGTTCGGAGTGGCAAATTGATCGAAGGTATCTCCTTCACTGTCTATCATATAACCATTGCCAAAGACGTCCATAAAAAGGATGTCCAGGCTCTCGTCATTATCGAAATCATAGACCACGGGTGACGACTTGCTGGAGAAATTGCAGTCCCAGGGGAAGTTGCTGTCCAGGAGGGTGATATCATAGCTGAGAGTGGCTCTGCGGATGCCCACAGACTGGTTGGTTTGAGGGTGCTGGGCATCGAGCACGAGCTCAAGGTCATAGGTCCCAAACCCGGCATCCAGAGGAAGCTGGATGCTGAAATAGATGTCCTCGGGAGTGATCTGTCCGGGTGCGAGGGAGGCAAAGCTGAGGGTGGAGGTGAGAGGTGTCACTCCGGTGGGAAGATTTTGGATAGTTGCGGTAACGTTAAAAGCTGTGTGCCAATCCTCGTGATTTTGGAAGCGGGGATAGATACGGATGCTTTCTCCGGGATTGATGGTGCCATCGTTGTCACCGTCCTCATCGGTGACTGTATAGCTGTGAAGCGACACCAGAGGCATAAAGGTATCCGGATGCTTCACGGTGATGGAGGGATCGCCAAAGAGCACGGTTTCATAGTAGCACCAGCGCATTACGTCATTTTCCATGGCGGAATTGAGGTTGTCCAGGCGTGAATAGGTAAGTGCTTTCCCCAGTTCCGCCTGGGCATTTTCGAACATGCCCACGAAGTAGGAGCGGTCATAATATTGGGAAGCGCCATCGATGCTGCCGGGAGCATACCAGCCGTAACGGGTATTGCCGATGAAAGCCATCAGTGCGTTTGGTGCAATTACAAAGTGTTCGCCGATGGATTCTCCGTCTCCGCTGGTTCTTTGATCAAAGGCTGCGGGATAGCATCCCTGAGAAAAGAGGAAGCCATACTCGCTGTTCTGAAGGCCGTGAATGGTGTTTGTGGCCTGGCCGATCAGGGAGGTCTCATTGGCATGACCCATGTGGTTCATGACGTTGTAGCCGCTGTTGATAGCGTTCCAGACGTTTGTCCCGTTATAGGTGCCTTCTCTTTGGTAAAGGCGGCTGAACTGGTAGGTATCGGGAATGTGGAGTGCGACGTCGTCCTTGTAATCTCCTCCCCACGTGACGGGATTCATATTCAGGTTTTCGCCGATCAACAGGGAGAGATTGTTGCTGTATGTATTGTTGTCTGTATAATAGATGTGCTTGCGGAACATGTTGTTAAACTCACCTATAGTCTCGGCAGGGAATCTGCCGATGTGCACTTCGGGAAGATAGTCCACCTGGTCGTTGTTTTCGCCATAAGTGGTATTGTTATTGGCGTTCCAGGTGCCGTCAAGATTGCTGAAATAGATATCCGTCGGCATCCGGTTGTCCACGGTTCCGCCGACTCTGCCTTTGCAGCCGCGTTCGGGAACCACTTCATCATCTCCACCGAGGATCACATATTCCAGTGGTGTGGAGCTATCTGCCCAGCTTTGATAGGCATCGGTGATGAAGGCACGGATTTTGGCGGCATTATCTGTTCCGGTATAGGTGGAATAGATATCCGAGGTGAGGAAAACGGCTGTGGAAATGCCCTTGGCATTGCGCCAGGATACGTAATCCGCAAACCAGGGAGCGCGGGTATCATCGGTGATGATGATCATCTGGCGGGGAGTGGAGAGATCGATCAGTCTGGAATGGGGCGAGTGGTTGCGGTAGGTGGAATAACTATGGTAGCTATGGCTCTGGCTGCTGTTTAGAATCTCTGTCTGCCCCAGGGTCTGCCTTTCGAGGACTGGAGTGTGAAAGTTCGCCTGGTAGGAGGCAAGGTCATTATCAAACTCGGTGTCGATTTCGATGCGGACGCTTTTGGCAGCATAGACCGTTTTCCGGATTGGGTTGTAGCGCCAGGGAAAGATGTTTATGATGGCAAGCTGGTAACCTCTGTAGAACTGGGTGCCGAGGTAGTTATAGTCCTGCTCTGGCCACAGGCCGTCTCTTCCATAGATCGCTTGGTCCGGCAGGGTGTTATCCGCCACCGGCATGGAAGTGGGCTGGGGCTGGCGGACGTGGTTTATCTGGACATTGGATCTTATCTCTTCCAGGTCCAAAAGTTCGATCTGGACGTCCTGCACCTTCATGCCGAAGGGAATCAGCACTTTAGCAGGGTAAAAGGGCAGTTCTGGAACCCCGGGTTCCATGATCAGGGGCTGGTTTTTCCCCCGGCTATCTCGCTGCCAGCCATTGGGATCGACTGCGATCTCAAGGCTCAGCGCAAAGCTCAGCCCGATGCTGAGCAACATTATCAATGTTATAAATCTCTTCATTTTCCTCTTCCGTAATGAATGTATAATAGCTTTCTGCTATTCTCCAATGCAATTATTGTTCCCTGTCAAGGGCTATGTTTCGGTTCTTTCGATATTCCCAGATGATTCCTGCCAGCAGGAAGATAAAGGTCAGGCTGAGTCCGATGGCGCTATATAGCACACCCTGGGAATAGGATTCCGGTTCAAAACGCAGTTCCAGCTTGTGTTTTCCGGCAGGGATGGCCAGGCCCCGGAGGATGTAGTTGGCCGGATAGATGGGGATTTCTTTGCCGTCCAGATATGCTTTCCAGCCTGCGGGATAATAGATCTCGCTGAGGACGAGGAAGGAATTCCTGTCCGTCTGGAGTTCATAGCTGAGCTTGTGCATTTCAAACCCGGTTGCTTTCACATAGGCAGTGGTATCAGGACCAGCAACATTGGGGATCTCGCTTTCCACATAGGCAAAGCGGCGGGGTTCAAAATCGAGCTGATTCATGAGCGCAACGATCGAATCCGCGGGTGTAACCACTTTCAGGCTGTCCACAAACCAGGCGCGGGGCAGGGCAGTTTTGTTTTCGTAAATCTTGATGGCGTAATAAGGGCTTTTGTAAACCAAAGGCTTCTGCTGGAGGAACATGGAATAATCCATGGTATCCTGGGAAGCTATATAGTATTTGGTATTCAGCATGTCGTGCACAGGGGTGGGTGTTTCCTGTCCATACTGGTTCCAGACCTGCCGGAAGCGATTGTATTGGGGCAGGATGTTTCTGTTTAGAACATCATCATAGCGTTTCAGCTTCGCAGCGGAATAACCATTCAGGGTTTGGTGATAGTAGGCCCAGTTACCAGGGGCACCGGTATTATAGGGCAGGACACGGTAGTTTTCCTTGTCGCTGAGCAGGAAATTATCAAAATCCTTGGCGGTAAAGATATCCCGGTGTTCCTGCACGGGACGCAGATCCTTGAAGTGCTTGCCGGTATAGACCCACAGATCGATGAAGCTGAGGATCAGGATCAGCATTACAAAGAGGTTGCGCTTGAGCTTGCCGGAGCTGTAAAGATAGGCAAGGCCGATGGCCAGCGTGAGCAGAAGCAAGCTTAGGATGCCGCTCTTGTACAAAAGTTTAAGGCGCTGCTCGCCAAGCACTTCGGACACCCTTTCCAGTTCTGAGGCAAGCTGAGCTTCGGTATATTCCGTCTGTGCCTGCCTTTGAATCTCGTTGGCGATCCTTCCCTGGTCGATCCTGTTGGTGAGCTTCATTCCGCCAAAGACGGGTTTGCCCAGGACAAAGAAGATGAGGAAGATCACCCCACTGATCCAGAAACAGCGGTAGAGCCTGTTCGAGAATGGTTTATCCCCGGATTCCGCCTTCTCCACGATGGTGGATAAACCCAGGGCAGCCAGGATCACGGAGTTGATCTGCACCATGGTCAGGATCATCGAGGGTACCCTGAACTTATTGAAATAGGGCAGGTAAGCCAGAAGCAGATCGGAGATCGCCGGGGCAAACTCTCCAAAGGACATCAGGGTGAAGATCACAGAACTGATCCACAGGAAAATGGCCAGCCTGCGGTGCTTGCCCAAAAGAGCAAAAATCCCGAAGACCAGGACGATGATGCCAAAATAGTTATAGATCTGGGTGAAGGGCATCCATCCCCAATAGTCGTTGTTGATCCCACCAAAGAGATTGGGTATGATGAGTGAGAAGATTTCCAGGGGATGGAAGCTCCAGCCCTGCGCATAGCTTTTTTCCAGGCCTGCAGAACCTCCCCGCATGGTGTGGTGGCTATATTCCAGAGTGCTTAAGTAGGGATTCATCACTGCCAGGGCGGTCAGCCCAAAAGCCAGGATCAAGAGCAGGGTATAAACCCCCAGCCTCTTCCATTCCTTGTTTTTGATAGTTTCGATCAGAGAAAAGACCCAGTACATGCCGATCAAAAGATACAGATAATAAGTGATCTGGGGATGGTTTTCCCTAAGCTGGGTGATGAGAAAGGTGGCAAGCAAGCCCAAGCCCAGAATACCTGGTGTCTTACGCAGATACATCAGAGCCCAAAGCACCCAGGGGACATACATGATAGCCCGGAATTTGGTGTTGTGCCCAATCTCGAGCAGCCCCACCCAATGGCAGCTAAACACAAAAACCACGGCCCCAAACAAGGCTATCCAGGGATCGATCTTAAGGAAACGGAGCAGGATAAAGATCCCCATTCCTCCCAAAAAGAGCAGGAAGATGCGCCAGTTGATGAGCTTGTCCGTCAGCTTGGTTATGCTCTCCAGATAGGGGAAACGATTGGGAAATGAGATCATATAGGAAGGCATGCCGGAAAACATATTGGGAGTCCAGAGAGCCCGGTCGCTGTGTTCCTGGTTGTAATCAATAATCTTCCTGGCAGCCCCTTCCCACTGGGTAATATCAGAAGCCTGGGGAAATTTTTGCTGATAGGCCACCGGGAAGTAGATCAGGCTGATGATCACAAACAGCAACAGCACCAGAATTCCGGATGTATATTTGGAAGGCAAAAAAGCCCTGGGACCAGGGTGTTTGGCCTGGGTTTCCGGTTTGGAATGACCAAACTTCGAAGGAGCTTCAACTTTTTTGGGGTTGACAGTTTTCTTAGCCATTTTTTCCTCAATCGTAGTGATTTTTTGGTCAGCTTTGGAGAGCTTTGGTTCTGGTCAAGAGAAATTGATAACTGGAGCAGAATATATGCTTTACACCTTCCACCGTAAGATCTATGGCTATGAATGTGATATTTATGGTCATTTGAATAATTCAAACTATCTGCAAATCCTGGAAGCGGCCCGCAGCGACGCTCTGACTGAGATGGATATGCCGATCTCCAGGCTGAACAGCATGGGCATCCAGATCTTCGTGCTCCGCTATGAGCTTGATTTCATTAAAGCTGTGGAACTGGAGGATATCATCGAGGTCAGAAGTGCCGAGCGGGAAATCTCCAGGCTCCGGGCGCGCTGGACACAGGATGTTTATAACTCCCGGGGTGAGCTGTGCCTCAGCGCTGTCATGCATTGCTGCTTTGCCCGTAGAGGCAAGGCAAACCGCATCTCCACAGAGCTTTACCAGCATTTTCTAAAGTTTTTGTTGCCATGAAAAGCCTCTGGAAAAAATGGGAACCTAACAACTTGGGCTCTGACCCACAAACGGAGTAACTGCATGTATATCTCAAATGTTAGCGATTCCTTCTCCGCTGCTCACAGGCTGTGCGGATATGAAGGCGCTTGCCAGAACCTGCACGGGCACAACTGGAAAGTGCGCCTGGAAGTAAGCTGCCAGAAGCTGGATAAGATCGGCCTGGCAATGGATTTTGGCATCCTTAAGCGAATGCTGGGATCGGTTCTTGCCGAATTTGACCACAGCCTTCTCAACGACCATCCCGCTTTCAAGGCTCAAAACCCCAGCTCGGAAAACCTTGCCCGCTATATATATGAACAAATCAGTGCCCAGCTTGAAGATTCCGATGCCAAAGTTGCGGCTGTGGAAGTGGCAGAATCCGAAAAATCAGCACTGGTGTACAGACCATGAGAATAGTAGATTCCTTTTATGTAAAAAGCGCTATCGAGCCCAAGGACTATCCTGCCAGCGCCTATCCCGAATTTGCCTTTGCAGGGAGATCCAACGTGGGCAAATCCACCCTGATAAATCTGCTTACAAATCACAAAGGCCTCGCCAAAATCTCTTCCCATCCCGGTAAGACCAGAACCCTCAATTTCTTCCTGATCCGCTGGAAGGATGATGAGCTGGAAAAGCAGGGTTTTATGCAATTTACCGATCTTCCCGGTTACGGATTTGCCGAAACCAGCCTTGCCGAACAGGAAAGCTGGCGCAAGATGGTAAATAAATATTTCGAGCAGCGGGAGCAGCTCCGGGGCATCATGGTACTTGCCGATATCCGCCATCCTGCCGATAAAAAGGACATCCTTCTCCTCGAAATCCTGCGCCTCAGGGAAATCGATCATTGCGTGATCGCCACCAAGAGCGACAAGATCCCCAAAAATAAGATTGCTGCCACCGTCAAAGAGCTCGCCAAAGGCCTCGGCCTGGGAGATACTCCCATCTATCCCGTTTCAGCACTGAACAATGTGGGGATGGAGCAGATCACATCATGGTTGGCCAGGAGCATAACCGCCTGACAAATGCAATCTTATGATTACGACGTAATCGTTGTCGGAGCCGGGCATGCCGGGGTTGAAGCAGCGCTTGCTGCCAGCCGGATGGGTGCCCGAACATCCATTTTTGTCATCAAGCTGGAATCCATCGGCAGAATGAGCTGCAACCCCTCCGTGGGTGGTCCTGCCAAAGGTCATCTCGCCAGGGAGATAGACGCCCTGGGTGGTGAGATCGGCTATGTTACAGATCTCACGGGTCTTCACTTCAGGATGCTGAACCGCAAGAAGGGCCCTGCCGTCTGGGCTCCCAGATCCCAAAATGACCGCCAGCTCTATTCCCAGATCATGAGGGAAAGGCTGGAGAGCCAGGCAAACCTGCAAATCATCGAATCCCTCGTAACTGCCATCCTCACCTGCCCGGATGGCGTCTGTGGTGTCCGCACCCAAAGCGGCAGAGAATATCGTGCTCCCAAAGTGATTCTGGCCACCGGAACCTTTATGCGCGGGAAGATCCACATCGGCAAACACAACTATGCCGGAGGCAGAAGCGGAGAACCGGCAGCAGAGGAGATTTCACACTCCCTGCTCAAGCTGGGCTTTCCCCTGGGAAGGTTCAAGACCGGCACCCCGCCCCGGGTGGATCTCAGAAGCCTGGATTTTAACCTGCTGGAGGAACAACCCGGCGATGAAAACCCCTCCGGATTTTCCTTTTACCGCCAGGTTCAGCTAAAAAACAGCATATCCTGCTACCTTACCCACAGCACCAGTCAGACGCATGCCATCATCCGGGAAAACCTCGGTCTCTCAGCCCTTTACAGTGGTATTATCGAAGGCATCGGCCCCCGCTATTGCCCCTCTATAGAGGATAAAATCGTGAAGTTTCCGGATAAGGACTGCCATCAGGTCTTTATCGAACCGGAAGGTCTGAACACTCACGAGGCATATATCAATGGCATCTCCACCTCCCTGCCGCCCCAGGTGCAGGAACAGATCGTCCACAGCATCCCCGGTCTGGAACATGCCCGGTTCATGAGATATGCCTATGCGATTGAATATGACTACATCCCCCCGCATGAAATCAAGCTTTCCTTAGAATCCAAAAGGCTGAAGGGCTTTTATCTGGCAGGGCAGATCAATGGAACTTCAGGATATGAAGAGGCTGCCGGACAAGGGCTGATCTGTGGCATCAATGCCGTCCTGGCTCTGGAGGATAAAGACCCGCTTGTTCTCAAACGCAGCGAAGCATATCTGGGAGTCCTGATCGATGATCTGGTAACCTGTGGCACCAATGAACCATACCGGATGTTCACTTCCCGGGCAGAATACCGCCTGAGCCTGCGTCAGGACAATGCAGATGAGCGGCTCATGCCTTTGGGACATGCCCTGGGACTGGTTTCGGAAGAGCGTTGGCAGGCCTTTTCCCGGATGCTCGCCATCAAAGAGCGGGAAAGGGAAACACTGTGTTCCACAAACACCTCCCGGCATCCGGATCTCAAGGAACCGATCAAGTTTGCCGCTCTGCTCAGGCGTCCTGAATACTCTTTCTCCGATCTGGAGGCTTTCGGCTATCAAAAGCCCGAAGATGTTAGCCCGGATATTGCGCAGCGGATCGAGCTGGAAATCAAGTATGAAGGCTATCTTAAACGCCAGGAGGAAGAACTGAGCAGATTCTTCTCTGCCGAATCCCTGCCCATTCCCGAGGATATTGACTACCACAAAATCGGGAGCATTGCCTGGGAAGCAAGAGAAAAGCTTGACAGGATTCGTCCCCAAAATATTGGTCAAGCCATGAGAATTCCCGGTGTGAATTATACAGATACCTCATCTCTGATGATCTATCTCAAGAAAATGAAGCTGATAAAAAATGCCTGAGATAAGGGATATTACCATGAAGATTTTTGTTGTTACGGCTCTGTGCCTGATGATTTCTGTGGCTGCCTGTGCGGGGAATAAACCCAAGGCAAATCCACCCCAGCAAAACCCAACTCCCCAAATTATGCCCAACGAAACCAAGCCTTTTGATGCCCCCGCCTGGCTTTGGGAAATCCCATCCGGGGATTACACCATCGGCATCGCCTATGATGACGGCCTCTTCGGTGAAGGTGCCGAGGACGTGGCAAGGGAATATGCTGCAGTTTCCCTATCCAGAAACAAAGCAGCCTACGTTGTCGATAAATCTGTAATCTATTCCCTGGCCGAGCAATCGGAGATAGATTGGACTAAGGTGAATTTCCAGGTGGTGGTTTCTGCAGACACCTCATTTTTGTATCATGCCGACCGGGAACTAAAACTGATAGATAAATACTCCTATCATGGCTATCTGATAACTCTGCACGGCTTACGCACCACCACTCCCACTTCTACCCGCATGCCCATGAGCCAGAAGGAAATCCCTGCCTGGTGCACTCCCGGGCTGGTTGAAAAAGGAAAGAACATCCTGGCCGTGGGTGCCTCCCATCAGGTGGAACTCATGGATGCCTGGATGCTGGCCCAGGAAGAAGCTCTCCGGGAGATTGCCCGCTACAAAATCCAGAACGTGGTATCCAAGGTACGCTCCACAGAGAACCTCCACGAAAAGAGCATGGCCGCCGAAACGGTTTATCGGAATGCCAATGTCCAATTCGACCGCGCCTTCATCCTCTACCTGAAAAAGAACCAGTCCCGCAGCTACAAAGTCTTTCTCCAGCTCAAGGCTGAATGCTTGTAAACTCTTTATGAAGACAGCTGCCGTCATCCCCGCCCGTTTTGCCTCTACCCGCTTTCCGGGCAAGCCCCTGGTCCCTCTTGCCGGCAAACCAATTATCCAGCACGTCTATGAAGCAGCCATCAATTCCCGGCTCTTTGATACAGTGTTGGTGGCGACTGATTCGGAAGAGATCTGGAAAGCCGTTTCCTATTTTGGAGGAAAGGCTGTCATGACCTCTGAAAAGAACCACAGTGGCAGCGACCGCATTGCCGAAGCTATCAAAGAGATAGATTGTGACCTGATCGTCAATATCCAGGGAGACGAGCCTTTGATCGACAGGGCCTCTTTATCTGCGCTTATCAATTCCTTCCGCCATAAAGATGTTATGGTGGCATCCCTGATGACCCTGATCCGGGAGCCCGAACAGCTTTTCATGCCAAACATCGTCAAGGTGGTGGTGGATAAGGATTCCAATGCCCTTTTGTTTTCCCGCTCCGCCATACCTTTTAACCGGGACGACCTGAAAAACGTCCGTTATTACCGTCATATCGGGGTCTATGCCTATCGCCGGAAGATTCTGCTCAAGTTCGTTTCACTGCCACCCGGCAAGCTGGAAAACATCGAAAAGCTGGAGCAACTCCGCCTTCTGGAAAATGGCATTCCCATCCGCATGATCGAGACGGATTATCAGGGCATCGGGATCGACACTCCCGAAGATCTCATCCTCGTGGAAAAACTTTTCAAAGGAAGCCCCACATGAAAAAAAGCCTGGTTGTTCTCCTGCTGATTGGGCTGGGCATCATCTATGCCATACCCTTGAGAATACTATATACCAATGATTCTCACGGTTCCCATCTACCCCGCACTTACACCATCGAAGGCCAAAAGACCGAACTGGGCGGCTATGCCAGCCTCGAACATCACCTGAGCCGGGAGCGCAGCTCCGCCACCAGGAGCATCTATCTCGATGCCGGAGATCAGCAAACCGGAACGATCTTTTCCAGCCTGGAACATGACGGAGCGATCGGCGGTGCCGTGATCAAGGTCTTCAACCACCTGGGATTGGAAGCCACCTGCTATGGTAATCATGAATTTGACATCAATCCCGAAAACACCAGGAAACTGAGCCAGCTTGCCAGATATCCCTTCCTGAGCACCAATATCATCGAGCGGAAAACCGCATCGCACTTCCCGGTCAAACCCTACCACATCATCACCCAGGATTCCCTGTCCATTGGTCTGATGGGGCTCACCATGACTGATCTG
>JAQUHL010000261.1 GCA_028683635.1 Candidatus Cloacimonadota bacterium | reverse complement strand
CCCCGGAAGCCAGAGCGAATACGTCGATGACAAGCTAGAAACTGAAATGCAAATCGTAATCGATATCGTCTCTCTGGGCAGGGCTGCCCGAAATGATTGCCAGATCAAGATCCGCCAGCCCCTTTCCAGAATCTTCCTGCCCGCCAAGGTAAAATCCGTGGTGGATCGAATGGAAGATCTTATCAAAGAAGAAATCAATATCCACCATATAGAATACATCTCGGAAGAAGACGGCTTTGTCCAATATGAGCTGAAACCGGATTTCAAAGTGATGGGACCCAAGTATGGGAAGCTAATGAAACCGATTTCGGATGAGCTGAAACATCTGAAAGGCCAGGAAGTCCTTCAGGCTTTCGAAGCAGGGCTTAGCTATGAACTCAAACTGGGAACCGAGGTTATCTCACTTGTTTCAGAGGATCTCAGCGTGCAGATATTGCCTCGTGAAGGGGTTATTTTTGAGACGGTGAAGGATGTCTTCGTAGCCCTGGATACTCATCTCACCCCTGATCTGCTCTGCGAAGGCTATGCTCGCGAACTGGTAAATAAGATCCAGTATACCCGCAAGGAACAGGGTTTTGAGATCATGGACAGGATCAGGATAGAATGGCTGGGCGATGAAGAGATTGATGCTGCTTTCTTCAGATTCAGGGATTATATCTGCGCTGAAACGCTGTGTGATAAAATCACCCGGATGGCAGAACTCACAGGGGAGATGATGCAGTATGACGTCAATGGCAAAGAAGTGTGGATGAAGGTCTCAAGGTAGGAACACATGGCTTATTGCATTGAATGTGGAAAGAAGATACCTGATCGGGCGAAGTTCTGCAAATTCTGCGGAACGGATCAGGTTTCCGATACTGGTGTCGAACCAACTCCAGCCCCACCGGCTGAAGAGCAAAGACCACAAACCCCAGCACCAAAACCGGAACCACCAAAAGGACCCGGGAAAATATGGGGACCAGGGGAAAAATCTGCAAATTCCATCTTCACTCTCCTTTCAGATGGAGAAGAGTTCAAGGGTTACAAGGTTCTGAAGCATCTCAATACAGATGCCGAAAGCGTTAAGTATATCGTGTCCAAAAAAGGCAGCGAACAGAAATACGTCCTGAGGCTTTTCCACAAATCCTTCGTGGAAAACATTGAGCATCTGTATCAGCTTCAGATGCGCCTGAAAAACCTGAGGAACCTAAGGCACCGCTATATTGCTCCGGTTGTGGATACTGATACCGGAAACAAAAGCCCATACATGGTTGCCCAATGGGCAGAAGGCAAATCCCTGGCCGAACTGAAAGAGACCAACCCGGAATACTTCACGGAAGATACCGTTCGCCGGATAGGCAGGCAACTGATCGAAACCGCCAGAGCAGCCAGAGAGCAAAATCTTACCTTAAATAAACTTTCGCTGGTAGGCATCCTCCTGGATGAGGACGAAAACATCCAAGTGCTGTCCTCCGGGATCAATTATGATGAATCCGATGAAAGGGAAGATATCTTCACCATCGGGATAATCATTTGCCAGCTTTTATCCAAAAGCGTGCTCTATGCCAGCATCTATAGCGAAGCCAGGCTCCGTGTGGCTAAGTTTTCCTATATAAACGGCACCAGCCTCTCCTTAAACAAAGTTTTGGCCGATGCTCTGCATCGCAATATCCTGCAACGTTACAAGGATCTCGAGACCCTGCAGAAGGGCTGGGAAAGCTTACCTGCTATCAGTAAAGATGAGATCTATCAGGCTCAGGAACAGATCGGAGGAGCCGAGATCGTCCGGGAAGATAAAAAACCCAAGGGTGCTTTTGATATCTATTTCTGGATCTTGATCCTGCTGATAATTGCATCCTTCGGAGTCATTTTCACCACCAATATCTTCAGCTTCATCTTCGGAGATGAGGAGTTTGCCTATACCGGGTTCTTCGCTGCCGATTCCCTGAAGCAGGAAAGAAGAGTTCAAACGATCCCCCAGCCTCAGTATGCGGATACTCCAGAGAGTTCTGCTTACATACCCCGGCAAACCAGAACTTCAGAACTTAGCCGCAGAACTCGTGACCTCCCAGGATCTACACAGAGAAAGGGACAGCAGCCCTCTGCCCAAACAGAGCAGGTATTCCAAAAGGTACCTGATAACTTCGTTCAAATCCGGATGAATTCTTTCGGTTTTGGAAGGGGAAAGGGTGAGCGGCCAAACGTCACCATCGATGCTTTTTATCTGAGCCGTCACGAAGTAACCCAGGCCGAATGGAGACAGTTCATGACCCCAGCCTTCTGTTCAGCAATCGGAGACGACCTGCCTGTGGATAACGTCAGTTGGAACGACATCATCATCTATTGTAATGCCAGAAGTGACAAGGAAGGCCTGCAGCGTGCCTATAAATCCTCCGTTGTAAATGGAATAAGGGTAGTAACCTGTGATTTCAAAGCCAATGGCTACCGCTTGCCGTCTGAGGCAGAGTGGGAGCTTGCTGCCAAGGCTGGAATGGATTATGATTACAGCGGTTCAGACGATCCGGATGACGTTGCCTGGTATTCCTCTAACAGTTCTGGTAAAATCAGAAAAGTGGGGCTCAAAAAGATCAATCCCTATGGCTTGTATGACATGACCGGTAATGTGGCAGAATGGGTGTGGGATTGGTTTGATCCAAACTATATCCGCAACCTGCCTACCTTCATGAATCCCTCAGGGCCAGCCAATGGCACACTCAAGAGTATTCGGGGCGGTTCCGTTATGAATGGTGCAGGCTCCGGATTGAATATCCTTTCCAGAGACAGGATGAATCCTGCCTCCGGACGGCAATTCCTAGGCTTCAGACTGGTTCGCACCTATTAGTACTGATATCATTCCCTTGAGATGACATAATCCAAGCCCAACACACAGCCCATTCTGGAATGGGGCGTTGCCCTATGCTTCATCGAAATATATCATTTCAATGCGAACTCCAGATAACAGCGGATTTTATTGGCAATATGCCAGCAGCAGTTTGAGTGTGTTCTCCACAGCCAGGCGGTGCGTACGTTCATAGCTGTGCGAAGCAAATACACCAGGACCGATTAAGCCATGCTTCAATTCAAATCCTGCTCTGAGGCTTGCTTCCACATCTGAGCCATAAAAGGGATAGATATCCACCGCATAATCCAGCTTATTCTGTTCAGCAAGCTCTATCATTCTGGAAACGATATCATAATCATAGGGTCCACCACTATCCTTGGCACAGATCGAGACCTTGTAAACATCAGTTTTCAGGTCGTCTCCCACAGCTCCCATATC
>JAQUHL010000260.1 GCA_028683635.1 Candidatus Cloacimonadota bacterium | reverse complement strand
GAGGCTGTGCCCTCTTGCAGGATATCGATTCTGTGGTTTCGGATGTGTTCAATCTGCATGTCAAGATAGCCACGCCAGAACTATCCAGAGTTACAGGCCTGATCACCAAGCTGGAAGATCCGGCCTACTCAACAGCCCTGGGGATGATCTATTACGCTGCCAGCCACTATCCGGATGGCGGCCACAGGAAGTTTAAATTTCCGGAGTTTTCCAAGTTCAAGTTCTTAGATAAAGTAAAAAACATTATAAAGGAAATATAGGGGGAATCATGATCGAATTTGATGATAAGCCATTACAAATTGGTACTATTATTAAGATAGTTGGTGTTGGTGGAGCGGGAGGAAACGCCATCAATACAATGATCCAAAACAACCTAACAGGAGTCGAGTTCATTGCCGCCAATACGGATAATTCAGATCTGAATAAATCCAAGGCAAAGATGAAATTGCAGCTTGGCAAGAAGCTCACCCGCGGCTTGGGAACAGGAGCCAATCCTGAAACTGGAAAGCAGGCTGCTGAAGAATCAAAGGACGATATCAAAGCTAATCTCGATGGTGCCGATATGATCTTTATCGCCGCCGGTATGGGTGGCGGAACAGGAACAGGAGCATCACCTGTGATTGCCAAGATTGCCAGAGAAATGGGAATTTTAACCCTCGGAATCGTGAGCACACCCTTTGTCTCAGAAGGGCAGCGCAGGTCTTCCAATGCCGAGGATGGGATCAAAAACCTGCGTGAGTTTGTGGATACTCTGATCATCATCCCCAATGAAAAGCTCAAAGATATCTTCTCCGATCTGGGCATCCTCGATGCCTTCCACAAAGCAGACAGTGTGCTCTTCGAAGCTGCCAAAGCGGTATCGGACATCATCAATCTCAGTGGATACATAAACGTCGATTTTGCCGATGTTATGACTGTTATGAAGAACATGGGATATGCCCTGATGGGTACTGGCATTGCCGAGGGCGAAAACCGTGCCATTCATGCTGCTAAAGCTGCCATCGACAACCCTCTGCTCAACGATATCAATCTCCAGGGATGCCAGTCACTCCTGATCAATGTAACTGCCGGATCGGATATGAAAATGTCTGAGTTCGACGAGATTTCCAGTGTGGTGATCTCCGAAACGGGATCTTCGGCAAACACAATCATGGGCTTGATTATTGACGACAACATGACTGGTAAGATATCCGTCACAATCATAGCTACAGGTCTCAAGCGCAACGGAGTGAGAGAGGACAACGTAATTGCTTTCAATCCCACAAAAGTAACCCAGGAAATACCCTCCCCCAAACCAGACACTCCTACAGATGATATCGAGGATATCTTTGCCAGATTGAATCTGAACCAGGGTAATCAGGAAAATAAAACCCCCGCTCCTCCCCAGGAGAGGGAAAAAAGCACATCTTTAAGAACAGATATTCCATCGTTTTTGAAGGCTTTGGACTAAACTTTACTCAAGATCAAGGCATCCGGGAGTTATGCTTCCGGATGCCCCCCCCCCGCCTCATCCAATTATTCCCTAACAAATGTCCGTCTGGGACGTCATCACAGCTTTGTACAGCTGTAGTAATACAAAAGCCTCCTTGCCCAGAAGCCTTAAGTGGAATATCTTATCTAAGTATAGGTGCATAATCCAGTGTCCACTTTGAAATGACATGTTCTTTCCGGGTTTGGGGGGATCCCCAGTTATTGGGCAATGGGCTGAGCAGGAATGATGTCATATCAAACCAAACACGATATTATGTATAGTCCCAGGAAATTATCATATTTAGAAAAGGAGAATACTATGAGAACAGGCATGATTTTGACCGTTCTGTTCCTAAGCGGCTTGGCAATGCTGAGTGCAGAACCCTGGAAAATCAGCGGAGACGTGAATCTTACTGTAAATCAAAGTGCCTATAGCGACAACTGGGCTGGCAGCGAACTCGGTGGAATAGCCTGGACATCCAATGCCAATTTTGCTGCCGAGAAACAGCTTTCCCGGCTTTTGCACTCCAAATCTTCTCTCAAGCTTGCTTTTGGTCAAACTCATCAGCAAGTCACTGCTTCCACAGGGGAAAAGATCTGGAGCAGACCAGTTAAATCCACTGATAAGATCGACTTGGAATCCATGTTAAAACTTACCGCCAATATCCTGGTGGATCCTTTTGTCAGCGCCAGATGGGAAAGCCAATTTATCGAGCAGGTCCCCGGGGAGAAGTCCATCGCTCTCAATCCTTCCCTGTTTACGGAGACCGCTGGTCTTTCCAAAATGATCCTCGCTCAGGAAACCCTGTCTCTTTCGGCTCGTCTTGGTGCAGCTTTCAGACAAAGGTATCAGAGGGATGTGAAAGATGAATTTGGCGAGTATAAAGATATTACTACTAACGATGGTGGTGCGGAATTTGTCTCTGAATTCCTGAAAACCATTCCCGAACGGGATGTCAAGCTCACCAGCAGGCTCGAACTTTACCAAGCGTTGTTCAATTCTAAAGAGGATGAACTGCCGAATGACTATTGGAAAGCCCTTGACGTCAAATGGAATAACACTCTAACCACAAAAATATGGGGTGCTCTGAACTTCAATCTCGCTTTTGATCTGATCTATGAAAAAGAGCAGGACCTGGCTGGCCAATTCAAACAAACCTTGGGTTTGGGAGTATCCTATAACCTCTTCTGAACAAGCAAGAGCTACTTCAAGGAACTCAGCATGGTTTAGGGTTGTTACCAAGGTTATATAAAAATGCGCCCTGCATGTGTATTTAGTTTGGAGTGTGAATGTCCTGGATTCCGGTTTGAGCCGGGAAAGACGGTTGTTTTGGGCTGGGAGATCGTTGTATAAGAAGAAAGAGTAACTTCCACAAAAGCCCACACCCGCCGTCCTTACCGAGACATCGGGAATCCAGTGCATCTGCCACGCAAGGTTTAATCATTGTGAGACAACATGTCTCATAGTTATGGGGCTGTAACGTTGTTTGGCAAAGACTCATCCCCGGGGTGGACATAATTATCGATAGTAGATTCCAAGGATCTCAGTTTTCAGATAAGTCCGTTGCACATCCCGATTTATCGAAATACAGACTTCCAAATATGCTGGTTGCGGGGCTTAGCAATGTAAATCTATTCCCGCCCACTACCCTAAAAGGAGTAGGGCTTTTTGAACAGGCAACTCCGTCACCTCTGTCGACCGGAGCTCGACAGCCCAAATAGGGGTGGGGACGTCCTCGTCACCACAAAGGGCTAATTCTTTTTTTCTACTTCCGTACAGGGGCTCTGG
>JAQUHL010000259.1 GCA_028683635.1 Candidatus Cloacimonadota bacterium | reverse complement strand
AATCGAAACTCTGGGTTCGGTAATGACTTCGCTGATCCCCAGAAATACCACTATCCCCACCAAAAAGAGCCAGATTTTCTCCACTGCTGCCGATAGCCAAACCGCCGTCACCATCCACGTGCTTCAGGGTGAACGTCCCATGGCAGGGGATAACAAATCCCTGGGCAGATTTGATCTCGTTGGCATTCCTGCCGCCCCGCGCGGCATTCCCCAGATTGAGGTTACCTTCGATCTCGATGCCAATGGCCTGCTGCACGTCTCCGCCAAGGACAAAGGTACCGGCAAAGAACAATCCATCAAGATCGACCGGGCCGGAAACCTCTCCAAGGACGATATCGACCGCATGATCAAAGATGCCGAGCTGCACGCTGATGAGGACAAAAAGCGTCAGGAATACATCACCGCCAAAAACGAGCTTGATTCCCTCATCTTCAGCACCGAAAAGAGCCTCGGCGAATATGGCGAAAAGCTTCCTCCCGAAGAGAAAGCAAATATCGAAGCCGCCATCAAGGAAGCAAAAGAAAAATTTGAAAAAGCCACCGAAAAAGAGGAACTGGACAGCATCAAAGAAGAGCTGGCCAAAAAGGCCCAAAAACTCGGTGAGATCATCTATGCCAATATGCAGCAGCAACAAGGCGCAGCCGGTGGTGCCGGCTTTGATCCCAATGCCGCTGGTTTCAATCCTGAGGATTTTGCCCAGGCAAATCAGCAGCAGCAAGATTCCAAACCCAAAGACAACGGACCCATCGACGCAGATTTCGAAGTGGTGGACGATAAATAACCCCGCAAATGCGACTTAACACAAAAGAAACATAACGGATTCGACGGATGCACCAGCAGATGAACTCACCTGTATCACATCTCTGTGCCTCCGTCCCCTCCGTGTTCTCTGTGTTCAAAAATAAACACAGCAAAGAAACAAACCGGATTCGCCAGATGCACAGGCAAATGGACCCACCAGTCCAATTCTCTGTGCCTCTGGCCCCTCCGTGTTCCCTGTGTTCAAAGATAACAAACACAACCAAGGAGTAAGGGTGGCAAAACGCGACTACTACGAAGTTTTGGGCGTTGAAAAAAACGCCGATGATGCAACTATCAAGAAAGCTTACCGCAAGCTGGCAATGCAGTTCCATCCGGATAAAAACCCGGATAACAAGGAAGCGGAAGAAAAATTCAAGGAAGCCAGCGAAGCCTATGAAGTGCTGAGCGATTCCAGCAAACGCCAGGTCTATGACCAATATGGCCATGCAGGGATAGACAGCCAGTTTGGCGGAGGTGGCTTCTCCTGGGATAACTTCACCCATTTCAACGATTTGAACGATATCTTCGGCGATGGCTTCAGCAGCATCTTCGAAAACTTATTTGGCGGTGGCTTTGGCGGTGGACGCTCCTCACGCACCCCAAACCGGGGCGAAGACCTCCAGATCGAGCTTTCCCTTTCCCTCAAAGAAATTGCCACGGGCATCGAAAAGAAGATCAAGATCAACGTCAAAGACTCCTGCGACAAATGCGGAGGAAGTGGTTCTGCGGATGGCAAGGTGGATTCCTGCACCCAGTGCCACGGAACCGGGCAGGTTCGCAGAGTGCGCCAATCCCTCTTCGGGCAAATGCAGACCGTCTCCGAATGCCCCTCCTGCCGGGGTGAGGGCAAGATCATCAAAAACCGCTGCACCAAATGCTATGGCGAAGGACGGATGGCAAAGCTCAAGGAAATCAACGTCAAAATTCCACCCGGAGTCGAAGAAGGCCAATATATCAGGATCCGTGGCCAGGGTAATATCGGCCCCCGCAACGGTGCCCACGGCGATATCCTCGTCCTCATCAAAGAACGCCAGGATGATACCTTCGAACGGGATGGTAACAACATCATCCTCGAGTTTCCCATCAGCTTCTCACAAGCCGTCCTGGGGGATGAAGTGCTGGTTCCCACCCTCACTGGCAGCGTGAAGATGAAAATCCCGGCAGGAACCCAAAGCGGGAGGCTCTTCCGCCTCAAAGGACAGGGTATCCAGGCCCTGCATTCCTATAGCAAGGGCGATCTGATCGTGCGTATCAGCGTCATTACCCCCACCAGGCTTTCCCGGGAAGAGACCGATCTCTTTACCCGGCTCAAAGAATTTGACGCCAAGCGAAAGCTCGAACCCGGGAAAAGTTTCCTGAACAAGCTCAAGGAATTCTTCAGTTAACATGCCCTCTTTCTATGCCCCCCAGCTCTGTGCGGATACCCGGAAACTATGCATCACAGGGGATGAATATCACCATATCTGCAATGTTTTCCGCCATAAGACCGGAGATCGGATCAGGCTCAATTCCGGAAACGGACTGCTGGCGGAAGCAAAGATCGAAAGTATAAGCAAAAAGGAACTGTGCTTAAGCATTGTAGCCTGCAGGGAACATTTGCCTCCACCTGCTTCTTTTGCCCTCGCTTTTTGCCTGCTCAAAGGCAAGCACGATGAACTGCTCGTGGAAAAGATCACCGAACTGGGAGCGAGGGATATCTTTCCGCTGGTCAGTTCCTGGTCGGTTCGCAAACCCGTACCCAATACCCTTTCCCGTTTTGAAAAAATCACCCTGGCAGCCATCAAACAATGCGACAATCCCTTCCTGCCAAAAGTGCATCCGGTCCAGGACCTCAAACCCGGCATAGAAGAACTTCTCAGGCTTGGCTACAAGGTGCTTGCCTGTTCCGAACGGCAGCCACAGCGCTACCTTTGCCTGGAAGATACAAAGGCCAATACCTGCTTCCTGATCGGCCCGGAAGGTGGCTGGTCGAGCCAGGAATATGATCTCTTTGAGAG
Organism: Candidatus Cloacimonadota bacterium; assembly: GCA_028683635.1. Lineage (GTDB taxonomy): Bacteria > Cloacimonadota > Cloacimonadia > Cloacimonadales > Cloacimonadaceae > JAQUHL01. Next base: position 471 of record JAQUHL010000259.1, on the reverse strand, counting down.
CTTGCAGATTCCGGAGATCAACCTCAGTTCCCTGGTTCTGCGTGCCGAAACCGCTGCCATCTGCGCTGCCTCCCAATGGAACATGCTCCTGCTCAGCAGTTAATTTTCCTCCCTTATCCCCTCCTAAGCAAAGACCATTGAAGAATGGGTTGTAGGGCGAAGCCCTGCTCCTTATACAGTTTCCACTTTGAAATGACATAATCAAACGGGGCATAGGGCGGAGCCCCATACAATATTGGGTGGAGGGCTGGGCATGGATTATGTCATTTCAAACTAAACACGATATTAGCCCAACGGGCGGCATATCATAGGCAGGGCGTGGAGCGAGGCGTAACCCCTGTACAGGCGCAACCCCACAACCACCACCCAAGCCCCGTCAGGGGCGACATCCAGCCCAACGGGCGGCATATCATAGGCAGGGCGTGGAGCGAAGCGGAACCCCTGTACAGGCGCAACCCCACAACCACCACC
>JAQUHL010000258.1 GCA_028683635.1 Candidatus Cloacimonadota bacterium | reverse complement strand
TCTTCCGATCTGTCGTAATAATGCCAGAATTCCAGGAAGTAATTGCTGCCCAGATAGAGCATTGGAGAACGGAGAATCCAATTTGCATCAGCATCGTAGGGTCCATCCAAAGCCGTCCCCAACACTTTGGTTCCAGAATGTGTACCCACATCCTGGTCTGTGCCCCATTCCCAACCGCCACCGACAATGAAGTTACCATTACTGTTCTCAAAATCGAAGAACATTCCAGTATAGCCCACCTTCAGTGTCAGTTGCGAGATCTTGGCAGCCATCTGTTCGGTTTGGTAGCTCAAGTAGATCGTGATGTTATCTCCCACACTGGCTGTGGGGGAAATCCTGAATCTAAAAGCAAGCTGAGATATGGCCCGGGGCAGCATAGTTCCGAGCACCTGGGTTGTATCCAGAAGTGTAACATAGGGGTTGGAGCAGCTTATATTGCCAAGCAGGTTGCTAACCGCCACCGGGGTAAGGTTTTTGAAGTTTACCACCAAGAGTGCTTCCTCTCCGGGATCGAGGTTACCGCTGTAGTTACCTGTGTAATCGGATTGGAAATAACTATGGAGATTGACTTCCGGTCGGTAAACTGTAATGGAGAGTGGATAGCTCCAGGAATTGCCATCGATAGTAACATCGCATTGGAAGTTCAGGAAGGTATTTCCGGGGCAATCTTCCGCTACCCTGAAATTGAAGGGAATGATATTAACCGCATTTCCCTGGGCAGCGATATCCGGATAGCCACTCTCCTGAGTAAACATCGTGACATATGGGGAAAAACTGCTCAGTGACACAGAAACCCCGGATGCGTCTAAATTGCCGGTATTGGAAAGATAAACTCCCAATTCCACTGTTTCTCCCGGTTCAAGAATGGAATTTCCGTTTTCATCGCTGATAGAAAGTTCGTTTAAAATGAGATTGGCCTGGTTATAAAGAGTCGGAACCGTGGTGATGAGGATTGCTCTTTCATTGCCCAGAGGCGCTGCCGCCTGGGGATAGGTGTTGTTATAGGTATATTCCAGTCCCCGGGTATTGCTATGGTCTTTGATACCTATCGTGCAATAGTTCCCATGCAGGGGAGCAAGCCCTCCACCTCCCAGATCGACGTTGTTGAAGGTCTTATACTGAATCTTGATTTTGCCATCGCCAAGCCCGGTGGGATAAAAGACCGGATCATATAAGATAAGCTGAAAATCTTCCACGGAAGTTTGGTCAAAGCCGTTTTTTAGATTGTGATACTGGATGATGAATATGTGGTTTTCGGTATCGTCGTAAGTATAAATCCCCGCTCCTCCCGGGAGATAAAGATCATCCCAGAAAACTGCGATCATGGGGCTGGGACCCTGTCCTCCCGGAATATGGGCATTGCGATATTCACCATTTTTGGTGGACCCAAAAACGATGAATCCATTGACGCACACTGTTATCCGGTTATAATAGATCCCGTAAAAAGGAAATAAGAAAGGAAGCTCGAGCTCCATCAAAGCATGCGATGAATTCGAATCTCCCTCCGTTCCACTATATCCTGTATCACTCAGACCATGAACAATCGTTCCATAGCCTCCCAGAGCCGGAACGATTTCGATCCAGTCATAGCTGGGACAGTCCGGAAAGGCTGTATCCGTATCGTCATAGATGAGATAGCCAAATTCATCAGGACCCAGGGGTGTGTTTTGGGAAACGCTTCCAATCGGAAGGTTGAACGCCAATGACTGCTCATACCCGTGGTCGTTGAACAGCCTCAGGAGGCAGGGGATCATCATTCCGGGCACGAGCTTGTCGCTGGCAATTACCTGGAAGCCATCCATGCTGTGTCCCTGGGATTGAGGAAGGATGTCTCCAAAATATGATACCGAATCCGGTATGGCCAAAAGGTCGTTCAGGGATCGCAGGTGACCCATCAGCTCAAAAGCCGGATAAGTGGAAGCGTTATCCACCTGCAGCATCAGTAAAGAGCTTTCACCAGGATCCAGGATGCCGGAGCTACCATCGCTGACAGTGTAGTTCGAAACTGCAAGCCGGGCATTGTAGGCATCTACATAAAAGACGGAATGATATTCCTGACCATCGGCATCGGACACGTCAAGCAGAAATCTGATCTTTTCCCAAGGCTGGATATTGAAGCCCAGGTGGAAGAGGAAACTCTGAGTTCCGGAAGCCAGTTCACCGGCACTGATATCAGGATAGGCGACATATTCCGTGATGACATGTACTTCGGGATGCTCCGTGCTGAGCGTGGCACTCAGCCCCTGCAGGTCTTCTGCGGTGAAGTTTCCCAGGCTCACATTCATCGCAAGGGTTTCCATCGCTTGCGCCAATCCATCGGCATTCCCGAATGATTCCTGGGTTCCATCGTCGATAAGCTGATGTGAGGCATAGCTTAGAGAGCCTGAGTCATTGATCGGAACTGTGGCCTGAAAAGGTTTGAAATTGTGCTGAGAAGCCGTAATCAATATCTCCGGACCCAAGGCAGTGGGCAGATCCAGAGTGGCTCTTCCGCTTGCATCCGTGAAAGCTTTAGCCACAATGGCTGCTGTTTCAGGATTGCTGACTGTGACGCACACTCCTTCCACCGGAGCATCCAGAGCATTTGTAATATCTATCTCCAGAATAGTAGTGCCAAAGGGAATTTCATCAGGAACACTGATATTGAAAGAGCTGGGAATGCCCACCCAGGCCTCGAGCGTGGGATCTCCCATCAGGTTGCACCAATGTGCCAGACTCCTTGTATAAACAGGTTCGGAAACCCCATAGATGGAATTCAGATAGAGCCTGCCGTTGAGCAAAGCTTCGCCCATGGTTCTCATTTTATGAGTGAATATGCCACCCATGATACCGGAGATCAGGGCATTGTTGAACAAGGTATGGGTGCCTCCGGTGGCCATTCCAATGCAGGTTAGCCCGCCGGAAGGATTGGCTTCAGTTCCTAGCCGGATAAATTCTTCGGATAGCGCATCTTCCGCAAAACAGCCTGTCCGGCAAGTTAAGATCACCGAGTGGGGCAGCCTTCGACCATTGATAAAGGTCTGATCCGGTGACCAGCCACTCACTCCATAATAGCCACGGTAGGTAAAGAACCCCACTCCCTGATTGATTCCCTGATTGATGGTTGAGACAAAGCCGGCTGTATCGTTTTCTATAAATGTGTAGTCCGGATTGGCAGCTTCTGCCATTTCACAAATATGCTGCGCCGTATAGTAACAAGAATATTGTAAATACGACGGATCTCCGATGACCAGCATCCGGTTTAGCCACGAAGCAGACTGGGGATCGATATTTACATTCTTTTCATAGGCA
>JAQUHL010000257.1 GCA_028683635.1 Candidatus Cloacimonadota bacterium | reverse complement strand
TTAGCGTAAGACATGCTTCGGAGAGGAAAATCATGCTCCTTTTGGTGTCATTATTACAACGATAGACAATGTCGGGTAAATTGTGCAATAGATTGGACATCATCTCCGGCAATAACACATTAAATGACTTTACTCCATCGTTATGAAAACTGCTTAACTCTCTGTCTGTCTTACTCATATTCATGTTTCTCAATTTCTTTGAAGTTTTGGATTGTGTCAATAAATTCCTCATCATCTACGCCCAAATCCTTACTTCCCTCAGAATAGATGGATGATAAACCAGGTGCCTGGTATATGGACTGGAAGTTTACTTTAACAGATTAGCTGGGAAAGATGAACAGGTTAGAAAAGCGTAGCTTAGCTCTCACCCATTATTGTGTAAGAGCGTTGCACATCCCGATTTATCGAAATTCAGACCTCCAGATATGCTGGTTGTGAGGCTTACTTTTATAAATCTATTCCCGCCCACCACCCTAAAAGGAGTAGTGCTTCGCCCTACAACCCATTATTCAATGGTCTTTGTATTTATATTATGCAACAACACATTACAACTAATCGTAAAATACCGAAAAAATAGCTTGACACTCAATATACGATCTACAACATGGAGCCAGTGCGGTTTAGTTGTGTTTGTGTTACTTTCTAAACCCCATGGAAAATGATTTAAAGCTTATTTCAAGGCCTTGACCTGATGTGAAGCGAAGGAGTATAAGATGAAAACAAGCATGACGCTCATTAGAGCATGGGTTCCCTGCTGTTTAATTTTTTTATTTTTCACGATGGGAGCATACCTGTTTGCTCAGGTAGTTCCGATCACCTTCCATCTTTACAATGTAGAATCCAGTATGCCCAATCCTCCGACCACTCCCTGGATTTTTGATACGGACGATCCTGGTTGGGTGACCCATGATGGAAATCCTTTTACTGTCAGTCCGGTGATTGGCTATCCACTTCATAACTATGCTTACAAATGGTTCTATTCCACTGATGATCCTGGAGTGCCAGCCATGGATCCTACTGATTCTTGGTGTATAGAAGAGAATCTGCCCTACATCGATGGAACTGATAATTTCAGAATTGAGTTTGAACTCTATCACCTCACAGCGTTGCAAAAAATGAATATGGTAGTCCCTGGAGCAGCCTGGAACATTGTCGGCCAAGCTGGTGACAGACGTGTTTATACGGGAGGTGTGGGCAAAATCTATTACAATGATGGCGATGGAGAGGATTTGGTACTGTATGTGGATAACTGCGTTCTGAACGTCTATGTGAACTATCCATCAGTAGCACAAATGCAGGAATTAGTAGCTAGCTGGACCAGTCCCATTGGTACCGGAGGTGCTACCGAAGTGGAAGGTTGGGGAACTGTCAATGTGGCATTATCTGATCCTGATTGGGTGGCCACCTTTGCTGATCCTGCCGTTGGCAACAGGATAGACTTTATCATGAGTTCTGTAGATCATACCCTGCAAGGCGAGTATGGCTATTATAGCTTCGATGTGGGCTTGATTTCAGCAGAGCATGACATTCAGCAGGGTCAAGCCCTGGTTCCGCTTAACCCTATAGTACCTGTAATAGTGGATTTCCCGGATTTGGATGTAGAGTTTGAATTTTCCGATGCCATAGGTGGTGGGGACAATCAGGACCTAAACAACCTAAATGTGTTTTACAATTTTACAGAACCAGATGGTATCTTCCCTCCCCAGATCCTGTCAGTTCTTCCTCATTTCTGGGATTTCAATACAGACTTGGCAGGATTTGCCACCACCATTGTCTTCGACCTCACAGGTATGAGTTTCGGATCATCAAACAATTGGAAAATCCTTTATAGAAGCGGGTTGTCCGATACCTGGCAGGTCTGGGAAGATTTCTCCATAATCGATGCTAACAAAATCAGAGCCAATGGGGTAAACAGCTTCAGCGAATGGACTATCGGCAATACAGAAGATATCACTCTGCCAGTTGAAATGACCTCCTTTTTGGCTTATGTCAATAGCGATCAACAGGCATGTCTGCAATGGATTACGGAATCTGAAACAAATCTCCGGGGTTACAACATCTATAGAGGAAACGAAGCTGTGCTGGATGATGCCATCAACCTCAATCAGTTTGTGGAAGCTGCCAACAGCTCCACCACGCATACCTACGAATTCACCGATCCTGATCAGTTAGAGCCCGGAAATTATTACTACTGGCTCTCTGCCGAGGATCTGGATGGAAGTTCAGAATACTTTGGTCCCGTTACCGTAAACCTCATCAATCCTGGTGATAACCCTCCCCCTCCTGATATCACTCAAAAAGCCCAGATCCGGGTATATCCCAATCCCTTCAATCCCAGTACCCAGATCTCGGTTTATGTCCCGGAAGCAATTACTGCCTCCTGCCAGATCTATAACCTCAAAGGTGAACTGGTATCAAACCTGCCCGTCGATAAGCTCAGTGCTGGCTGGAACCGCATGAATTGGAATGGATTGGACGGAAAAGGCCAGAAGGTAACCAGTGGCATCTATTTTGTCACTGTCCACGGAAACGGAGTTAACCTCCGCAGTAAACTCGCAATCCTGAAATAAATCCCCGATTTACATGACAAGTATGGGACTCAGAACTTACTCTGAGTCCCGATTTTTGTCCCTATGCAGTTTTAGAATCCAGTTCAACACTTTATCCCCCTCCCAGGAGATTCGACCGATTTATAAATCTAACTGACACATTTTGATTCAGAATAGAAGACCGTTGCACATCCCGATTTATCGAAATACAGACTTCCAAACATGTTGGTTGTGAGGCTTATTTTTATAAATCTATTCCCGCCCACTACCCTAGAAGGAGTAGGGCTTCGCTCTACAACTCATTATTCAATGGTCTTATTCAGAGGCAACATCACTTTGGAAACCTGGAATGAGAGTGGTAAGATTCTCACCATTGCGCATTCTTTTACCGCTATAAAGTACTACATGATAATTTATTTACCAGCCCAAAAATAGATCTCCATAAGTGTATCTTAATGCGTGCCAAACACATAATATCTTTGGCATGAATTGGCATGTTTCGTGCGTATATAGGTAACACCAAAAACAACGAAAAGGATACAGCGCATTGGATAAACCAGAGAAAAAACAGGCAGAAGTTTAAACCGAATCCGGCTCACCTGCAGAACAAACTGCTGCGAACAAAACTAATCGTAAAATGGACTTATACATGAATTCACTCAAGAATCCGATTCTTGATGAGCAAGATCTGCAAAAGCAGATAGATTCAATAGAACCCGAAACGGAGCAAACTCCACAGGATAC
>JAQUHL010000256.1 GCA_028683635.1 Candidatus Cloacimonadota bacterium | reverse complement strand
GCCTATACCAAGATAATTTCCTTGGCTCCGGAAGTGATTTAGGAGGAACAGTGGCAAACAAAGTAAATCCCTTAGACCCCCCGAAAGCCTCAAAAATGAGAATAAAGAAAGGTGATTACGTGGTCGTCATCTCCGGAGACGATAAAGGTAAAAAAGGAAGAGTCCTCAAAGCCTTCCCCAAAACCAGCCGCGTGATCGTGGAAAAAGTGAACTTGGTAAAGAAACATGCCAAGCCCTCACAACGGAATCCCCAGGGTGGAATTATCACCCGTGAAGCTCCGATCCAGGCATCAAACGTGATGATCTTCAACGACAAGCTGAACACAGTCTCCAAAGCTGTATTCACTCAGCGCGAAGGTCGCAGGATCCGGGTTTGCAAAAAGTCCGGTGACGAGCTGTAAAGGAGAACCGCATGAACCGTGTTAAAGAACAATATATTAAACAGGTGGTACCGGCTCTGAAGAAGCGTTTTGGTTACAAAAACCCTCACCAGGTACCTCAGATGGCAAAGATCATCATCAGCATGGGCGTGGGTTCCGCCACCCAAAACAAAGCCATCCTCGACAATGCCGTGAAGGATATGGAACAGATTACCGGGCGCAAAGCCATTGTTACCAAAGCCCGCAAGTCCATATCAAACTTCAAGCTGCGCCAGGGAATGCCGATCGGCTGCAAAGTCACCCTGCGCGGCGAAGTCATGTATGAATTCTTCGATCGCCTGGTTTCCATCGTGATCCCCAGGATTCGTGACTTCCGTGGTATCCCGGCAAATGCTTTCGATGGCCGGGGAAATTTCTCGGTCGGTCTTAAAGAACAAACCGTGTTTCCCGAAATCGAATATGATAAAATCGATGCCATTCGTGGAATGAACATCACGATCGTAACCTCGGCTCACACCGATGAGGAAAGCCGGGAACTTCTCAGAGAACTTGGCATGCCTTTCCAAAAAACTGGCGCAGCCGAGTAAGCAAAAAAGGAGATACTCTTGGCTAAGAAATCGTTGGTTCTGAAACAACAAAGAACTCCCAAGTTCAAAGTAAGAAAATATAACCGCTGTATGATCTGCGGACGCCCTCGTGCCTACATGCGTGATTTTGGCATGTGCCGTCTTTGCTTCCGCAAATATGCCTCCTCGGGCCAGATCCCGGGAATCACCTCATCCAGCTGGTAAGAGATAAGGAGAAAATGAAATGAGCGTAAGCGATCCGATAGCTGATGCATTGACCAAGATCCGCAATGCATATCGTGCCGGTCATACGCAGGTGATTATCAATCACAACAAGCTGATGGAAGCTATTGTGAAGATACTTGCCGACGAGAACTTTATAAATAGTGGCCAGGTTCTGGAGAGAGATCCTGAAAACAAAATTAACTATAAACGCATCCTGGTAAACCTGCGCTATACAAACAATGGCCAGCCCATCATCCAGGGTCTGGAAAGAATCTCAAAGCCCGGACGCCGTGTTTACGTTAAATCCGACAATCTGCCCAGCGTGTATAACAACACCGGTTGTGCCATCATTTCCACCAGCAATGGTGTGATGGTCGATCGTGATGCCAGAATCAAACGCGTGGGCGGAGAATATGTCTGCCGGGTCTGGTAGGAGGAAAGATGTCACGAATTGGTAAAGCTCCTATCAAATGTCCGGCTGGCGTGGAAGTGAAAAACGTCGATGGCCTGGTAACTGTCAAAGGCCCTCTGGGAGAACTCTCCTATACCCTGCAGCCTGGGATTACCCTGGCTCAGGAAGGTGCCGTCCTTTCCGTCCTCAGAAGCGAAGACAACCGCAGTATGCGCGCCTTCCACGGCCTCACCCGTGCCCTGTTGCAAAACATGGTCACCGGCGTTACTGAAGGTTATCTGAAGACTCTCCAAATCATTGGAACCGGATATTCTTCCGAAGTAAAAGGACCCTGGCTGAGACTCACCCTGGGTTATTCACACGATATTCTTCTGCAGGTTCCCAAAGGAATCACAGTCGAAGCCGAAGCCGTTCCCCGTTCCAAAGGTTCCCGTCAGGATCTGCAAAGCATTATCCGCATCAAGGGTATAGACAAGCAGTTGGTTGGCCAGTTTGCCGCAGAAGTACGCAAGTGCCGTCCGCCCGAAAACTACAAGGGCAAAGGCGTGCGCTATGCCGATGAACATGTAACTATCAAAGCTGGTAAAGCCGGCTCCAAATAATACGAGGCAAAAATGATAAAACCAAGCACAATTCGAAAACAAGCTTTACGGATCCGCAGAAAAGCTGCCATCCGTAAACGTCTGAAAGGGACATCCGAACGCCCGCGTCTCGTAGTATTTCGCAGTTTGAAGCATATTTATGCTCAGATCATAGACGACAGCAAAGGTATTACCCTGGTTTCCATGTCCAGCAAAGCCAAGGGGCTCGAGCTTGCTACCGGTGTGAAAAAGACCGAAGTGAGCCACGAAGTCGGCATCAAGCTGGGTGAAAAAGCTCTTGCAGCAGGAATCACCAAAGTGGCATTTGACCGCTCCGGATACAAGTATCACGGCCGGGTCAAAGCTCTTGCCGATGGCGCTCGCAAAGCCGGACTCGATTTCTAAGGGGAGGATAACTTGAGTTACGAACAACATATAGATGAAGAAAAATTGATCGAAAAGATCATCGAGACCAAGCGTGTAGCCAAGGTCGTGAAAGGTGGCAGAAACTTCAGTTTCAGCGCTATCGTCGTGGTTGGAGACCGCAAGGGAAACGTTGGGGTAGGAACCGGTAAAGCCAATGAAATTGTCGATGCCATCCGCAAAGCCAAAGAAAAGGCTATCAAAGCCATGTTCCACGTCTCGATCGTGAGGGGAACCATCCCGCACGAATTGGTCGCCCGCTACGGAGCCAGCCGGATCATGCTGAAACCGGCTTCCGAAGGTACCGGAGTCATCGCCGGAGGAACCACCCGTGCGATTTTTGAAGCCGCCGGAATCCAAAACATTCTCTGCAAATCACTGGGCTCAAACAGCCCCTGCAATGTTGTAAAAGCAACGGTTGCCGGCCTCAAAGCGATGCGCACCCTTGCCGATGTGGCACGTCTGCGCAACAAGAGCATTTCCGAACTCACCGGCAGGGACGTTCCGGAAAAAGCTCCCACGGAGGAATAATGAAGATCAAGGTTACACAGATCCGCAGTACCATCAAACGCACTGTAGCTCACAAGAAGGTCATTGAAGCTCTGGGACTCGGCAAAATCGGTCAGAGCAGAATTCATGATGATAACCCCGTGATTCGCGGGATGATAAATAAGGTTTCATACTTAGTAAAAGTAGAAGACCAGCAGGGAGAAT
>JAQUHL010000255.1 GCA_028683635.1 Candidatus Cloacimonadota bacterium | reverse complement strand
TAACCTGGATGGCATCCACCACAAGGCGTTTATAAGCTTCCTGGAGGATATGATATCTTTTGGTCTGGATATAGTCTTCATTATTTTCGAGGACTGTCTCAAAATTACGGCCTTCGGAATCCAGGAACATCAGGTTGCGGCTCAGTTCCTGAGTGATCAGACTGTTAGCACCGGATTTGCTGTGAAACATCTGTTCCTGGGGTGGCATCTTGGAATAAATATCAAGGATCTGGCGCACGGTGAAAACGAGATCGGCATTGGGGGAATCCACAAGCTTCTTGTTCAGAATGTTCTCATCGGTCACTTTTTCCTGGAGGTTCAGGTCTTTGACCAGAAGGGTATCCACGGTCACACTGTACTTCTGCTTCAGGTTTTCCACGATCATATCCAGTAGTTCTTTCTCCATCACGGGACGAAGCCGGCTGTTTATATCGTCCGCAACTTCAGCATAGGGACGCTGCCTTCCCTCCACCCGTTCGAGTGTGGAAAAGATGTGCCAACCAGTCTTGGTTTGATAAGGTCCATGAAAAGTATTGGGATCGACGGTGCTTTGAGAGATATAGGCATCGAGTTCAGGATCATCGCCGACACCGGGTATCTGACCGTTCAGGCGGATGTTTTTTACCTTTCCTTTCAAACCTTTGGCATAGGTATTTTGGTTATACTTTTCGGAAACTTCTTCAAAAGGAGTTCCTGCCTTCAGTTCATTCAGGGCGGCCAGGGCAGCTACTTCGTTCTCTGCCTGGATGTAATTGATGGAAAGATAGGGGCTGATGAAGAAGGACTTGATGTTGTCGGAGTAATATTTTTCCCGGGCTTGTTCGGTGATGACAACGGCATCCGCCACGAAGCGTTTATAGTATTCCTGGATGAAGAATTGACGCTTGGCTCTATCCAAACGTTCCAGGACGATGGGATCTTTATCGATATTGCGGCTGATAGCTTCGGCAAAGAAGACATCCTCTGTGGCCATGATATCCAAAATCTGGATCTGACTGTCAACAGTTTTATAACGACCCTGGATTTGAGGTGGGAGTTTGGAGATCTTGGCATCGAGGTCTTTACGCAAGATTTTACCGCCATTGAACTCGGCGAGGATATCGTTGTCACTGAGGCGGTTTTCATCTGTAACCGGAGTTGACACCTCTTCTGAAAAAAGTGTAAACAGTGACAACGCAATAATGATTATCAGGCCAATTTTGAGCGTGTGTGAAGACATTTAAAAACTCCTTGTACACGTTAGTCTGTATAGTGGGGACAAAATTTGAAGCTGGGATTTTTCCGTCAAGGCTTTTTCTTGAATTCTCTGAATGACAGGGAGATAGCATTGGAAAATCGTTGCATTTACACGTAAGCAAAACGAACTGGAAGTTCTTCCGGTTCGTGAGTTCCGGCAGCGATGCAAGGAGCTCTATGCGAAGAAAAATGGTGCGAAATATTTCACTTGTAGTGCTTGGCGTGTGCAAGATATTGTATTGTAGATACTTTAATAATGCGGTTTGAGGGCAGGTTGAAAAAATTGGGTTGACGGAAAATGATTTCACCAGGAATTGGCACACAATGTGCATACACCAAAACAACAAAAAAAACTTCCCTTAGGAGGAAAACCAATGCTCAGAAAGTTAATGAACCAAAAGGGTTTCACCCTTGTCGAAATCTTAGTCGTGGTGATTATCGTTGCAATTCTTGCAGCAATCGCAGTTCCGCTGTATATGCGCTATGTGGAAAAAGCCCGTTCATCCGAGGCTCAAACCGCACTCAGTACTATTAGAAAGACCTATGAAATCTATTTTCAGCAGAATGCTACCCTCGAAGGTTTCACAATTGAAGATGCTCTAAAATCCTCTCGTCTCGGCGCCGGTACGATCAAAAACTGGAAGTTCGAGGTTGTCGGAAATCAATTCGGTAATATGAAATACATTGCTACTTCCACACAGGATTTCCCCGGTGGTGAAGGCAGACAGGTGATGTATGACAGTTCAGAAAGTAAATTCCGTGGATATGGAATCGACGATTGGACAAACCCGGATACCGGAGGAGTTGAAACCGACTAATCGGGAGGACAGGAAATTGACTATTCACGAATTACTCCGCTTCACAGCCGAAGCGGGAGCCTCTGATTTACACATTGCTGCCGGATCCCACCCTATGGTGCGGGTCAATGGCAGAATGAAACGGCTAAACTTGCCAATTCTTTCTGTCGAAGAAATGGAGAATCTCGTTTACAGTGTAATGAATGAGGTTCAACAGGAATTGTTCAAAAAGAACCTGGAAATAGACTTTTCGACGAAGCTGAGTAATGATGTCCGTTTCCGTGTAAACGCATTTCATCAGATCAATGGAATCTCATCTGCCTTTCGTGTGATCCCCAATGAGATCAAGGGATACGAGGAACTTCGTCTTCCGGAAGTGATCAAAAAGCTCACTGCCAAGGAAAAGGGACTCATCCTGGTGACGGGGCCTACCGGTAGTGGTAAATCCACCACTCTGGCTACCATGATCGATTCCATCAATGAATCCAGAAATTGTCATATCATCACGGTTGAAGACCCGATCGAATTTGTGCATCGCAGTAAAAACTCACTGATTAACCAACGCGAGTTGGGGCATGATACCTGGTCCTTCACTGCTGCCCTCAGATCGGCTCTCCGTGAAGATCCGGACGTGATTCTGGTGGGAGAAATGCGCGACCTCGAAACTGTATCCCTGGCACTGACGGCTGCCGAAACCGGTCATCTTGTATTTGCCACACTGCACACGGGAAGCTGCACAAAATCCATCGATCGTATCATCGATATGTTCCCCAAGGAACAGCAACAACAAGTACGTTCGATGCTTTCCGAATCCCTGGAAGCGGTTCTATCCCAGACTCTGCTTCCCACCAAAGATGGTAAAGGCCGTGTGCCGGCAGTGGAAATCATGGTAGCAAACGCCGCGGTGAGAAACCTGATCCGTGAAGAAAAAACCTACCAGATTCCCTCAGTTATCCAGGCAAGTTCAAAAGAAGGTATGCAAACCCGCGATCAATCGCTTTATAACCTTGTGATGAACAATCTTATCGAGAGGACGATTGCCGAGGAATTTGCAGAAAATCCCAAAATATTTGCCACAGGCGCTGGTTTCTAATCGTGCTTTTTCAAAGATTGTGAGTAGCGGATGACAACAAGATTCCAAAATATCTTGGGTAATGAACAGGGACTTACCCTGATCGAGGTATTGATCAGCAGTATGGTCATTGTTGTTACGATTCTGACGATTTTCATCGGGATCGTCTTTGCCGAAAAGCAACTCACCCGCAATTATCG
>JAQUHL010000254.1 GCA_028683635.1 Candidatus Cloacimonadota bacterium | reverse complement strand
TCATGATATGATGATTTTTTCTAAAGTGGTTTTTGATTCGAAGGATTCTTTCCAGAAGCAGTTCATTATCCAGAAACCCCGCATATTGGAATGGTGTAAATGCCTTGGGAACAAAGGGTGACAGCGTGATATTGATCTGTAGTTTTCGTCTGGAAAGATCGCAGATTCTGTGGATCAGGTCGATTGTAGCATCAATATCTTGGTTTTGTTCGAAAGGAAGCCCGATCATGAAATACAATTTTATCTTCTGCCAACCGAGCTTGAGCGCAGTGTTTACTCCTTCCAGTATTTCAGCTTCGTCCAGGTTTTTGTTGATAACATCCCGCAACCGCTGGGAACCTGCTTCCGGAGCAATAGTAAGTCCTTCTCTTCCCAGCTCTCTCATCAAGTGAATCAAATCATCATCCAGGTTATCGACTCTGAGAGAAGGCAGAGAAATATGTGTTTTGGAAGTATCAATCCTGGAAAGCAGAGCTTTGAGCAGAGGTCTGATGCAAGAATAATCGCTGCTCGAAAGTGAGACCAATCCTGCTTCGTTCCATCCTGTGGTTTTCACCTCATCAAGGATGCTTTGTAATATTGCCTGCGGATCTCTCTCCCTTACAGGACGATAGAAATATCCAGCATGGCAGAATCTGCAACCCCTTGAGCAACCACGCATAATTTCTGCGACATAGCGATTGTGAGTGATCAATTGCCAGGGTAGTAATTGGGGTTCGTGAATCTTTTCTGATTTACTGAAATCGTCATACTTACGAACTTTGATTTTTGTGCCCGGAGACATTCGAATAATCTCGTCGTGAATACTGGGCACATAACAACCCTCAATCCTGGCCAGTGCCTGCAATCTTTCCTGCCGGGAAACGCAGATTTTTAACGCATTGACAATATCCTCTATCGCGTCTTCGGCTTCACCCATAAAAAAAACATCGATGAACGGAACAAGGGGAAGCGGATTACTGGCACAGGGACCACCTGCCATTACCAGTGGATGATAAGCCTCTCTATGGCTGGCATAGACTGGTACTCCAGATAGATCAAGAAGTTCGAGGACATTGCTATAGCAAAGCTCTGATTGAAGTGTTATCCCAATCAGATCAAAATCTATCAGGTAGCGCTTACTTTCCAGCCCCCAAAGCTGGATATTCTGCTTGCGCATCAGATCCAGCATATCGATCCAGGGAAGATAAGCTCTGTCTGCCATGGCATAATCAATTTGGTTGATAATGGAATAAAGGATTTTCAAACCGAGATGGGAAATGCCCAGTTCGTAAAGATCTGGAAATACCAGGCACACCCTCACCTTTGCCTGGTCAAAGCTTTTGACTATGCTATGTATCTCATGTCCAATATAGCGGGATGGCTTCTCCACCAGAGGCAGAAGAGCTTCAAATGCTATATTCATCGGGTGCAATAATATTGTTCTATGGAAGCCAGCATTTCGGCAATTGTGTCATTTGGATTGGGCACATCGAGGTCCCTTTTGTCACCGTTGGCAAAGGTGATGACGACTGAGCCCAAAACCTTGTGAATTTCCCTGATATGTGGAATCACAAAGTAGTGCTTGCCTGTATGGTCATCTTCATAAACAAAGATTGATTTCACAGATTTTCAATACCTTCTTAACTGACAGCTTTGGCTGTATGTTTCACCCGGACGGAGATATTCTGCTTCGCCGGGAAACACTTCTATCAAGGTAAAATCCGGATCATCAATCCCACGGAAGTATTCATCGAAGAAATAGCAAAATTCAGCTGCATCTCTTTTATCTTCAATACGGGTGCATAACTTGGCATTGCCAGACATTCTGAGATAGCCGGTCTGTCCATCCTCAGAAATGGGAACACATACCTCCACTGCTGAATTGGAAACTATTTGTTGTACTTTGGAATCACCACTGAAAGTAATGATGAAATACCTGTCCAGAACATAGAAAAGAACAATAGGACGTACCCGGGGCTGCTTTTTATCTAAAGTAGCCAAATAGGCATATTGGTCTCTTTTAATCCAGGATAGCATTTCCTGCTGCAATAGTGATTCGTTGGTTCGAGCCATAGTTATTTATCAACTATTATGTTAGTTACTATTGCCTGGTTATCTGTCAGAGGGTTATCTTTTGAATCGCGGGGCAGATTCTCGATTTTATGGACAACATCCATTCCAGCAGTAACTCTTCCGAAAACTGTATGTTTACCATCCAGCCAGGGAGTTCCGTCTTTCTTTGTTACGATGAAGAACTGAGATCCGTTAGTGTTTTTTCCCGAATTCGCCATGCAGATAAATGAATACAGCACTGGAGCTTTGAGAGTTTGCCCTGCCAGAGTGCCTGTAAAACCAGTTTTTTCGATATAATACTCAACGTTTCTCGCCTTGAAAGGTGCCCAGTTTTGGAGCTGTTGACATTCCTGGATAATAGTCACAATCTCCTGATCTGGAGTAGTTGTATTCTGAAGATAAGGAAGAACTACTTTTTCCCATACAGTATTGGCAGTATTATCGTCGTCGATTGGTCCGGTAAGTGGCGTCCCCGGCAGATAACATTCATCTTCAAATCTATAATCTGGGCCACCCATGCCGTCGTTTGAGCGGTCGTCATCCTTGGTATTGGGGTCTCCACCCTGGATCATAAAATCTGGTATCACTCTGTGAAAATATGTACCGTTATAAAAACCTGAATCACTCAGGGTTACGAAGTTACTAACCGTTTTGGGTGCCATATCCGGCCAGAGTTCGAGACCGATAACACCCTGGTTGGTCACAATCGAAACCTTGGTCTTGCTTTGGGTTAATTCTTCCCGGACAAGGCTTTCCCTGCCTTCAGCAGAAAGAAGCAGACTTGTCATCAAAAATATCATTGTCAGGAGGAGGGGTAAATATCTTACTTGGTCTATCATTTAAAGACTCCTTTTATAGCTCTTTTTGTTCAAAGATCTTCAGATCTGGAATTCCGTCAATAATTATTACATATGTGTAGTGCTTGATCCAATCTCCACAGTTTACGTAGTATCCATAGTTTTCACTTTCTTCACTACCCCTGGCGATTTTACTGATGACTGGTTCATGGCTATGCCCCAAAACGACAACATCATGGCCATGCATCTGGATTTGTTTGTGGGCGTAATCTTCCAGCCCTTTGAGTTTCAATTCCCTGTCAGTTCGGGTAAGACGCCGCATACGGCTGCTTCTGGAAAGTGTTTTACCTATCCCGAGGGCCAGGTCTGGATGCAGGATCGAGTACAAGTGTTTGGCAAATCTTCTCCGGATTATGCTGCGAAACACCTTGTATCGCAGATCATTAGTGGTAAATA
>JAQUHL010000253.1 GCA_028683635.1 Candidatus Cloacimonadota bacterium | reverse complement strand
AATAGCCAAACATAAGGAAGTAAAACACGTGGTGACCAATCTGGGCTCTCAGGGTTATATCGACCAGGGAACCAACCTTGCAGCTGTGAACGTTAAGCTCATCGATAGCAGCCAGCGTGATTTCAGTTCCCAGGATTTTGTCTCCACCCTGATGCAAGAGCTTGCGGATATTCCCAATGCCAGACTCATTGTGAGCGCACAGATGGGTGTCGGAGGTGGTGGTTCACCCATCGAGTTTTACCTGCAGGGACAGGATAATGAACAATTGGAACTGCTCAAACCGGAAGTGATGAAACTGGTGAGTTCCGTGCCGGGAGTGCAGAATCTGGATACCAGTACCCGTACGGGTAAGCCGGAACTGACAGTCTATCCGAACCGGGAAAAGATGGCAGAGATCGGTGCTTCGGTTTTTGATCTGGCAATGGCGCTGCGTCTTGCCATTGAAGGTTCAGTTGCCACCCAGTACCGTGAACAGGGCAATGAATACGACATCAAGCTTTCCCTGAATGACGATTCTGTGGATTCACCCGAAAAGATCCGGAACCTGAGCATCTCGATCAATGGAAACGTCTATACCCTTTCCCAATTGGCGGATCTGGATTTTGCCTCAGGAGTGAACAAAATTACTCACAGGGATCGTTATAAAACTATCCAATTCACAGGGGGTGTTACTCAGGGCTATAATCTGGGAAACATAACCAATGAGATTAAGAAAGTGATGGAAGAGATCAAATTGCCGCCCAACTATAGGTTTGCCTGGGGAGGAGATGCATCGATGCTCGAAGAAACCATGGTGGATATGATCCGCACTTTCATTCTGGCTATCTTGCTGACTTACATGCTTTTGGCAGCTATTCTGGAAAGCTTTGCCCAACCGCTGCTGATCATGTCCACGGTTCCCCTGGCTTTGATCGGGGTGATTTTCTCGCTGCTCATTACCGGTGTATCTATCAATATCTTCTCCATGATGGCTATCATCATGCTGGTAGGTATTGTGGTCAATAACGCTATTCTCATTTTGGACTATGTTAATATGAAACGCAGGGAAGGTGTAAATTCTCACGATGCCCTCATTGAAGCAGGTAAGATGAAGCTCAAGCCGATCATCATGTCCACCCTGTCCATCGTCATCGGAATGATGCCCATGGCTTTGGGCATCGGTTCTGCCGGAAAGGAATTTCGCCAATCAATGGGGATCGTCAGTATTGGCGGTTTGATGGTCTCAACCTTCCTCACTCTGGTGATTATTCCAGCCTTCTATTATATCACGACGAAAAACATAGGAATTGACAAAAGAGCTGAAACGGAATAACTTGTCCAAAAGAAACCATACAAGAGGAGAAATCATGATCGAACGTGAAAAGATCGAAACCATACTCGACAAAGTCCGTCCTGCCATTCAGGCAGATGGAGGTGATGTGGAGCTTATAAATGTAAGGGAAGACAACGTTATCGAAGTTCGGCTGAAAGGTGCCTGCCACGGGTGTCCGATGGCAACCCTCACTCTCAAAGCAGGTATCGAGAGAGTTATTAAGGAAGAAATTCCCGAAGTCAAAGAAGTAATCTCGGTTTGAGCAATTGATGCGCAAGCTTGATCTAAAAGCTGAAATCACCAGGATATCGGAGTTCATTGCCGGATATACCGCCCAGGCAGGAATTCCCCAGGTCATATTGGGACTTTCGGGAGGGATAGATTCATCCCTCTCGGCTGCCCTGGCAGTGAAAGCCCTGGGCAAGGACAAAGTATTGGGGGCGATCCTCCCTCATGAAGACAGCTCTTCCCACAGCGAAGATGATGCCAGGCTGCTGGCTCAGACCCTTGAGATCCAGATTATCAGGCAGGAAATCACCTTTCTCTGCGACAGGTATTTCAGCTTTTACGATCCCCAGATCACAGCTCTGAGGATGGCAAATTGGAAGGCCCGATGCCGGATGCTTGTGCTCTATGACCTCTCCCAAAAACACCATGCCCTCGTGCTTGGCACTTCCAATCGTACCGAGCTACTGGTGGGCTATTTTACCCAATACGGAGATGGTGCTTCAGCTTTTGAACCGATCGGGCACCTCTATAAAACCGAAGTTTGGGAGATGGCACATCTTTTGGGAATCCCGGAGCAGATCGTCAACAAAACTCCTACTGCCGATCTTTGGGAAGGGCAGAGTGATGAAGAGGAGATGGGGATCAAGTATCCCACTTTGGACGAAATCCTTTTTCAGCTTACAGAACCTGGGCAGGATCAAAAGAATTCTCCCACCATTTTCCCTGATGAACTCTATGATAAGGTTCGCAGGATGATTTCCGTCTCGGAGTTCAAACGCCAGCTTCCCCCAGTCTTAGCCCGCAGATATGCTGAATAAACTCAAAAAAAGCCATTGCCAGAAGTGTCATGAAGAGCGGGCGGTACGCTTCTGTCTGCGCAGTAATAAGGACCTGGGTTGGAACTGTTGCAATGCCTTAAGAATTGATCTCAAATGTCCTCCAGAATGCGATTACCGGATGTATAAACCTGTTCCCGAAAGCAGTGGCACGGCTTCTCCCTTTCCCAGTTTTAAAAGTGATTCC
This sequence comes from Candidatus Cloacimonadota bacterium, assembly GCA_028683635.1. GTDB lineage: Bacteria > Cloacimonadota > Cloacimonadia > Cloacimonadales > Cloacimonadaceae > JAQUHL01. The sequence goes on along the minus strand of JAQUHL010000253.1, from coordinate 749 downwards.
CGCACGGAATTTGAACACCTTATCTTAAATTATCTGAACCGCTGGATTCATCAACCCCTCATCGAACTTGATAACAAAAGCCCTCTCCAATATGCGCAGGAGGATGCTGAGGCGATGCTCAAATGGCTGCGGGGGTTCCGATATTCGGAAGCCTTTCCACTGGCCAGGCTGCTAAAGCAATTGGGAATCGAAATCCCGATCCAAAATCCGGGCGTAGATGACCCCGAAGGGATTGCGACCCTCTATTTTGAGGCGATACTCAAATGGGACTGGGAAGCATTGGTGCATCTTACTCATAATCAGCTTGGGCTGGCCGGATGCTCTTCCCGCTATGCTGAACTGATTTCCAACATACTGCTTCTGCGAAAGACAAAGGATTTTGCCATTGTCAATTGTGGCACCTCGGAGGATAAGAACCTCGCTTTTGTGTTTCTGGAGCTCAATCACAAACATCCCTGGACCGTGATTTTGTCCAAACGGGATGGGGTATGGAAACTGAGGCAGAACATAAATGGCGATCCCACTCTCTATTATGCCCAAAACCAGATCTACTCGGAACTTGCCCAAGCTCTGGGAGAGGGTAAGTTCACAGGGCTGGAAGAGAAACTGCCCAATGCTTTGAAACTCTATCCTGATAGCGCTGATCTATATTATTACCAAGCACTTTGGAACCAGGCTGAAAAATGCTTCGGCAAGGCAAAGGTGGATTTCTTCAATGCCATCAGTTTGGATAATTATTGGACTGCACC
>JAQUHL010000252.1 GCA_028683635.1 Candidatus Cloacimonadota bacterium | reverse complement strand
CAAAGATTTTCTTTATTATTGATGATTGGTGTAAGACCATAACTGCCACTTGGGATCATCTTCAGGGTAAAGTCGTGCATGACTTGTTGATTGTCCACCCAGGAAGCAAAACCAAACACACCTACTCGATCATAATCCATTAATTGTGCAACGAACTGCCTTGCTGTTCTGGCTAACTGGGTCCGATTTGTCAGGCTTGGAGAGCAGTCCAAGGCTAACACAATATCAATGGCTGGTGGTGCCAGGACTGTGAACCCAGGTTGTGTGAGCCCATCAAAACCATCCATTACATCAGCATTGGTGAAGGCGAAGTGAATAAGGTTGTCAGGAGCAATGTGATCGCCGAAGTCCACTATGATATCATAATCCCCCACAACGTTTTCAGCAGTTGTGGATATTGTCCAGACAGCACCTGCCCAATTGCCATCTGAATTAGTTCTCTCTTCTACCGGCGTGAACCCGCCGGCAAGATGATTTGTCAATGTGGAAACCTGTGCGCCGTTGATATAAGTGTAATCACCATGCCTTATCACATATACCTTGAAAGGTGTGTTCTGGGGTGCCTGGGTGATGTTCACATACACCTGGTCTCCAGGAGAAAAGGAGCTCCTTGACTTTTGTGCCGCACTCTGGCTTTCAACTTTGGGATAGAAATGAAAGCCACGTGAGGTGTAAGCTTTCATTATGGCGTCCTGTTTGGGATTCAAAGGATAGGGGTTGAAATCATCGTCAACTTGATTCATTAAAATATTGTAGAAATAACGGGGCTTATAGATGTATTGAAGGTTGTTCTCTACATGTAATAGGGCACTAAGAAGTTCACTATCAAAGCTGTTAATATGGAGTGATCGAATGTTGTCCCAAACCGTTGTAATTGGCATACCACAATAGTACCATGAATAGAAATCCTCGTTTAGGGGTAATCCCTGATTGTTATACGTTTGAGAAGAGTGAATATCATAGACATCGAGTAAATCAATTGCAATTGGATTACCGCTATAATTCCGTATGAAACTGTTTGTAAATAGTCCTCTTCCTACCCAATATTCGGCGAAAGCTTCGTCCATTGCATCGTTTCTCTGTAAAATTGAAAAAGTTGCGCTTCTCATCCGGTTGTATGTGAAGAAATGAGATAACTCATGCATTATAATGTATGGATTGTATCCATTATAATAATGAATTGCTACGGTACCAGTATTGTAATTAACTTCAAAAACTCCTCCCCAGTCATTCGCTGGTAAAGCCTCATTATCGTTATATATTACTGGATAAGTTACAGATGAGAAGGAAGGACTTAGCTCTGTGAAGATGTCGTCTTGATTTTGTAAATGATAGTAAATGTTAGCAGCATATAAGGATGGAGGCGCTGGGATAAGCTCATCTTGGGTATCGATGACATCCAAAATATTGGTCTCGTAGCTCATTGGACCGATTTCTGTATAGTAATCTACGTTTAACGAAGTTGATTCATTATATATAGATCGTATATCCCATCTTTCACCTCTCAAACTTACCTTATAATTTTCTTGAGGAGACAGTGAAAGCTGAATACATCCATTCGGATCAGTGAAACCATTTTGATCGCCATTCACGACATTTATGCCACGTAAAGATGATTCAGGAGGAGTTGTTGGGTCAAACACCAAACCACTGATTGTTGGTTTGTACGTTATACCTCTCACTGCAAAAATATTATACATCATAATATTCATATGTTGATGAATTTCTAAAGTTTTCACATCAATGCTGAAAGATACCTGATGAAACATCATTGACCAATATAATCTATACTGCAATGGATCCTTGGATGTTGAAATCCTATTGTATGCAATACTCGGTTCTTGAGAACTACCCCTTACGCGACCATTGTAATACGCTGACTTTTTATACTCATTGATTATTATTTGTTTGGCTTCTTCTTTACTGATGTTGATTGGTACTGGTTCGTTGGAAATATCTACCGTGGCATCGGTAATCATAAACTTATCTGTAGGAGAATGATATGTCATCTGAATATAGCCACCTGGATGAATACTATATCCATTAACTTTTTGCACCCACATTTGTGATAATCCTGTTTGGGTTATTTCCATCTCCATGGGAATTAGTTGTCCTTCCCGAGATAATGTGAAGGGACTTATTCTTTGTAATACTTGATTGAGTTCGTATTCTGCTAACCCCGTATCCCAATTGTCTTTCATTTGAATACCACAAAAAATCCCCCTGATCTGTGAAATCCTCATATACTGGTAATTGTAACTGATGGATCCCTCAAACCCCGTTTCGGCTCTAAACCTGTCCGCCAGTTGGTTCAGTTCCTGGGTTTTGCGCTTGTGCTCTTCTGCAACGCTATAGTCTTCAATGGCAAGGATCGCTGTAAAAACCAGCAGTAACAGCAATGTTATCAATGCTTTGCCTTTCATCTGTATCTCCTTTTGCTTAGGTTTATTCCAAGTCATTTTATGCCTCTCTATTTCATTAGCATCATTTTTGCTGTGTAGTGACCGGTGGAAGTGGATAGCTTGTAGAAATATATTCCGGAAGCCACTTTCCGGTTTTGCTCATCTTTGGCATTCCAGTGCAATGAATGCCTCCCTCTGGATAGTTCTCCAGCGAGAAGCGTCTTGACTCTCTGGCCTTTGAGGTTATAGATCTCGAGCTTCACGGGCATAGGATCGGCAAGGGTGAAAGAGATCCGGGTTTCTGGATTGAAGGGATTGGGATAGTTTGGCTCCAGGGACGTTGTAAGAGGAAGAGCCGGACTCCCAGCTTCCCGGGTAAAGGATATATAGATATACCTCTCCGTGTTTACCCCATTCAAAGGAACCTTCTCAAAAACCAGGCTTTCCGGATTGAAGATCGTCCAGCCCTTCATACTCTTCGTTCCTTTACCTTCGTAGTAACAGAGGATCTCAAAATCGTCAGATTTAGCAGCATCATCGTATAGGTTGACCTCCAAGAGATCAAAATCCACCACCGCTGCCCCTTTGCATTGTCCATTGATATACACTCCCACTTCATCAGGCAGACCTTCCGGATCAAATTCTATGTATACCGGAGTGTAATCCAGCTTTTCGGTGTAAGAGAAATAATGGGGAGTTTCCCGGATATATGGTTCCGTCTTCGCCGCATCAGTTTTCCAGAACATCTCGCTTGGGGCATCCGGGAACAGCACCAGCACAGCCATGTCCCCCTCCGAAAAGGTATAGCGTTCAGGGCCTATGATCCAGGAAGCTCCCATACGCTGTTCGATCCGCTTGGTTTCCCAGGTTCGTGTCTGGATTGAATAGACATAATCCAGATAGGTCTTTCCCCC
>JAQUHL010000251.1 GCA_028683635.1 Candidatus Cloacimonadota bacterium | reverse complement strand
GAAATATCAGCCACATTGTTCATTATCCGGAAGATGGTTCCTTCGCCTTCTGTATTGTCCCGGTTCAGGTTTCGCGAAAAGGCCACCATTTCTCTGAGGATCGCATCGATCTGGACCATACTGGCTTCAGTTTGCTCGGTGAGATCGGCAACGTTTTTGAGTATCCGGAACAGCGCTCCCCTATCTTCGTTGTCGTCACGGTTCAATTCACCAGTCAGGATATTGACGTTTTCTATGATAGAAGATATCATATCCGAGCTTTTGGGAGATATCCTGCGAAAGAGAGCCCGGCCTTCGGCAAAATCCGTGGAAGGGATCAAGGCTTCTTCGGGCAAAGGTTCTGTGGAGCCCGGAGCGCTGAAATACTCCAGCGTGGTCTTGCCAGTTACCGGATTGGTGATCCGGTAGATAACAGATTCCTGCACCATGATCTGGTTGAAGCGTTTGAGAATATAAAAACGGGTCTTGATCGAACCGTCCTTGCTGAGTTCAAAACCAGCCACCCGACCAATATCAAAACCCTTATACAACAGCTGAGTTTGCGTGGAAATCCCATTGGCGTCCTGCAGATGAGTGGTGTAATAAAACCGCTTTTCAAACATGTTTTGTTTGATAGCAATAAAAGCGAGCACAGTGATCAACAAGACGACCGGAACGCTTACAAACAGCATAACGATCTGTCTGGCGTTCTTAATTTTGTAGCTCATAAACCAGTTTTTTCCCATTTGAAAGCATCTTATTATACACTCGTAACTTTGTCAAGGAAATCCCATTCCTGGTTTGGACTTGAAGCTAAGTGACGGTAAAAGTACTTATTGGATAACTACCTGAATTGATCACTATGGTCAAGCCTCAAATATGCCCGATCAGGCACATGACCATCCTGAGATTCACCCTATCGCAGTCAATCATTGAATCCCAGAGAATATGGCTTTATTGATAACTGGCTGCCAGTTCGCTTTTTAGCTCCTGATACAAGCTTTTAACTCTGGTAGTATGATACAAGATTTCCTCCAAGCCCCCATACTTGAGCAGAGAAGCAAGCTCTTCAGCAGCCTCCGGGGGATATTCCCGCTCGGCATAGCGGATGCCAAAATCTGCCTTTGCTGGACGGTATTTGAGGTTCAGTAGTGGGACAAGAATGCGGTTCACCACCTGCTGATATTGCATTTGAGCAGCGAGGAAGTTCTTTCTGGCCAGGGCTTTATCCAGCTCGATCAGCATGATGAAATCTATCTTGCAGATGGAGCCATAGATTCTTTTTCCCAAAGCGCTGATCTGCTCAGGCGAGCTTGGTTGGGAGTGGTAGATGTTTGCCTTGTCAAACCAGATCCGGGCTATACCATGCCGATCTGATTCTGTGAGTTTATCTTCTTTGTCCTTGTCGGCAATGGCAATATCGCAATAGAAGAAGCCATCCTGCCGATCCAGGAGATAAAAGCACTGCGAAAGCCCATGCCAGGCAGGTTCCGGCATGCGGAACTTGCGCTTGATGCCATATTTAGCGCTCAGAACCTTCTCGATCTTTTCGAACAGCTCATCGGCAATGCTGTCCCGGGTAACAATAATCAGATCGAGATCAGAATATTCATCTGCAAAACCCGTGGCAACAGCTCCACCTTCCCAGGCAGCCAGAACGCCATCTTCTTCTGTCAAAAAGCTTTTCAGGACACTGCACACTTCCTGATGCAGAGAATTGGCCTTCATCATCGCTCCTTATGTTAACAGGAATATCTTAGTTTTGAGATTATTTCATCCCGTTCCAGTTTCCGGAATCCAGATCAGCGGCAAACTGCTTTCTATCGCCATCTTTACTGATCTGATCCATTGCTTTCACTGCCTGGCTGTGGAACTCAGCGAACTTTTCTCTGTTGCCGTTTAAAGCATAGGCACGTGCCATGGCTTCATAGGCATAAGCGAGATCAAAATCTGTAAAGCTGTGTTTCACAGTGAGTTCATAGCAGTTTTCCGCATGGTAAAGGGCTGCTTCTTTGTGGCCAAGTACGGCATAGACATGGGAAATTATCCATTCGCCACGTTGTTGGTTGATGGGTGCGCCGATCTGTTTCCAATGGAACAGTGAGGCATGGGCAAAATTGATCAAGCGGTTGTCATCATCACGACTGCGGTCGGTCTTTTCGAGAAGATCCCAGCAAGCATTGAACAGGCCTGGAGCAAGAGCTTCATGGAATGGTTTCATATCTTCTTTTGTCATGGGTTTCTCCTTGTTTGGTTCTTCGGAAGCGGCGATAAGGATGGTGGATACAGAAATTAGTATCAGTACTATGATGGATTTCATAAATCATCCCATATTAAGTAGAGGGGGTATCGCTACCCCCTCTGATTGGTTTTTCTATTCTGTCACAAGCTTTTTATATTGCTGGTAACGTTCTTTTACAAAGCTTTCAGCCTCGTGTTTGAATTTCTCGGCACGTTCCGGGAAGATATTGCTCAAGCTGGAATAGCGTCTTTCTCCGGCAAGGAATTCGAGAACGCTGGCCGTAGGTTCCTTGCTATCCAGAGTGAGAGGATTCTTCCCCTGAAGTTTATTGAGCGGGTTGTATCTGTAAAGGAGCCAGTATCCAGTTTCCACAGCCTTCTTTTCCTGCTTCTGGGTAAGCGACATATCGATCCCATGGTTGATGCAGGGAGCATAGGCAATTATGATGCTGGGGCCGGGATAAGCTTCAGCTTCCATGATCGCCTGTAGGGCTTGGTTCTTGTTATAACCCATGGCAATACTGGCAACATAAACATAGCCATAACCCATCATCATCATTCCCAGATCCTTCTTATTCGTGTTCTTACCTGCTTCTGCAAAGCGCGCAATCGAACCCAGAGGAGTGGATTTGGAGGCCTGTCCACCGGTGTTTGAATAGACTTCAGTATCCAGGACAAAGATATTGACGTTTTGGTTCGAAGCGAGCACGTGGTCGAGACCGCCAAAGCCGATATCATAAGCCCAGCCGTCACCGCCAATCGCCCAGATGGACTTGTTGATGAAATAATCCTTCAGTTCATTGATCCGGCGCAGGTATTTTTTGCAACCCTCACAGGCAGCTTCGATGGCTTTGGGAAGCAGGGCTTTGATCTTCTCAGCATTATCTTTGGCAGCGGCATCTGTATCCTCAAAGTGCTCATCTGCATAGGTAAGAGCAGCCTTGAGATTGGGCTCGATGTTTTTGTCCTTGAGCTGTTCCAGGGCGAACTTCAGGAGCTTACGGTGAGAATTGACCGCCAGACGCATTCCAAAGCCATACTCGGCATTGTCTTCGAAGAGTGAATTCGCCCAAGCCGGTCCCTTTCCATCTTTGTTT
>JAQUHL010000250.1 GCA_028683635.1 Candidatus Cloacimonadota bacterium | reverse complement strand
TGCTGCGATCTGCGCTTCCAGCCAGTTATCGAACCACTTATTTTCCAGGCGATTGATGAAGAGTCTGTAGATCAATTGTTTATCATCGTGGGGTTTCTTGGCGGGATAGACAGCTTTAACCACCGGGACGACGACCATTTTGCCCAGGACATAGGGTTTGGTGGGAAGACCTGTTTGGAAATTGTGCAGGGCATCATAGAAGACTGTTTCGATCCTGGCATCGAGGTAGCTATCCGAGATTTGCAGCCGGGTACCGGCTGCTTTCTGCACCCGGTTATCACCCTCCACCTGAATTGAGGAACCCCGGCGTTCCAGCCAGGACTGGGCAAACTTCTTGGTATCGCTCAGGCTGCGGGCCTTGGCAAGATCCTGGAAGATCTGATCTTTCACTTCTTCATAGGGTTTAACTGTGCTGTTGACAACATCGAAGACCCTGATCAGGATCCAAGCTGAGAGATCTTCCGAGTACTGGGGCGGGAAGGTCTCGCCACTTTTAAGATGAGCGAGGCGGGATTGCACCTGGGATACTATTTCGGGATCATTGATCCAGGGGCTTTCCCGGGGGATGTTTTCCAGGAGTTTATGTTGATAGTCCAGTTCATCTGCTGCGCGGGACATGCCAAACCGGGAGGCCAGTTGCAATACATCATTGGCACGCTCCAGCATTTGCTCCCGGGTTTCCTTTCCGGAGATGGGATTGATTTTGATTTCGCTGAGGCGGAAGAGGCTTTTGGTTCTCTCTTTCAGGAGATAGATGTGCCAGGCACCGTTGGCGTAAAGAGGCAGGGAAATCTCGTTCACCTGCAGGGCTTGAATCTGTTCATGCAGTTCTTCCGGCAGGTCAGTCAGGGCCACATAGCCCATGTTCCCCTTGTCCCTGGCAGAAGGAGCATGGGAATATTTAGAGGCAAGCTGGCCAAAATCCCTGCCCTGCTGGAGTTCTGCATAGAGGGAATCGATTTTGGTCTTGCTATAGCTTAGGTCCTGCCCAGTGGGGTCAACGGGAAGACTGATGTATTCCACAGAAAAGCTGGGAGTAAGGGAAAACTGCTGTTGGTTTTCTTGATAATAGGCACGCACATCTTCTTCGCTGACGATGGGTTTGATGTCATCGGGATTGAAGACATACCAGTCAATATCGGCGGAACTGGCTGCTATCAGGGCAATTGATTTTGCTTCTTTGCGGCTGAGCAGGACGTTTTCCACCAGTTTCAGCTTCAGTTTTTGGATGGGGATCTTGTATTCGTAATAATCTCTTTTGAGAGGACGCAGGTTCACGGGATCGTCATAGAGCAGGGACAGCCGGTATTTATCACGGTCGAACTTGCCATCCTGAACAAAGAGCGGGGACTTGAGGATATAGGCGGGGGGATTGGTCATCAGGGTATCGAGGGTCTCGCTTTCGGAGGAGGAGATATTGAATTTCTTGAAGTAGTCCATGAGGATATAGTGAATGGTGATGTCTCTCCAGGTGAGGCGGTGGATTTCCTTCTTCTCTTCAGAATCCGGCACTCTGCCGTTTTCGAACATGAAGTTTTCAAAGTGTCCGCGGTGAGCGGCATTGAAATCCGGAGTCTTGATCAGGTGGCCATTGACTCTTCCTGCCACATTGGTGGTTTGCAGGGCACAGGAAGACAGACCGATCATCAGTAGGAAGATGATCAGGCAAAAGAGCGGGGCACTATTCACTAAGTTTTTTTTGCAGGTCATAGAGGATCTGCAAGGCTTGAGCAGGGCTGGTTTCATCTAAGTTTATCTCCTTAATTTCCTGGAGCAGATTGTCTTTATCATCGGTTTTGTCCATCATCAGTTCGAATATTTCGATCTGGGGGACGTTTTTGTTCAGTTTCTTGCGAATTGTGGCGGTCAGACCCTGGGGGCTGATCTCGTGTTCTTCCAGGTTGCGGAGGATATCCTTGGCACGGATTATCACTTTGTGGGGGATGCCTGCCAGACGGGCGACCTGGATGCCATAGCTCTGGTCTGCACCTCCCCGCTCGATCTTGCGCAGGAAGATGATCTGATCGTTCCATTGTTTGACGGCGACGTTATAGTTCCAGATGGCGGGATAGATATTTTCGAGCTCGGTGAGTTCGTGATAGTGGGTAGCAAACAGGGTGAGGGAATGGTTGTGTTTTTCGATGTGTTCGATGATTGCCCAGGCCAGGCTGAGTCCATCGAAGGTGGAAGTTCCGCGTCCGATCTCATCCAGCAGGATGAGTGAATTGGGCGTGGCGGAATGCAGGATATTGGCGGTTTCGATCATTTCCACGAGGAAGGTGCTCTGTCCCTGGGCCAGGTTGTCCGAGGCTCCCACCCGGGTGAAAACCCTGTCGAAGATGGGCAGTTTCATCCTTTTGGCAGGGACGTAAGAACCGATCTGAGCGAGGATGACGAGCAAGCCTATCTGCCTGAGATAAGTCGATTTACCTGCCATGTTTGGCCCGGTGATGATGGCTATCCGGGTTTGGTCATAATTGAGAACTGTGTCATTGGGAATGAATTCATCCTCGGTGAGCAGCTTTTCGATGACGGGATGCCGGCCTTCGACTATTTCCAGTTCGCGTTCTTCCAGGATCTGGGGAGCAGTGTAGTTATTTTGCCAGGCAAGGAAGGCAAGGGAGGAGAAAACATCGATCAGGGAGAGGATGTCGCTGAGTTCGATCAGCCGGTTCAGATGTGAGGACACGGAATTCCTCAATTCCCGGTAAAGTTCGTATTCGAGGTTTTTGATCCGTTCTTCCGCACTGAGCACCTTGGCCTCGAATTCCTTGAGCCGGGGAGAGATATAGCGTTCCGAATTGACGAGGGTCTGCTTGGCTGTATAATACTCCGGAACCCTGTGTTTGTGGGTGGAGGTTACTTCGATGTAGTAACCAAAAACTTTGTTGTAGCCGATCTTGAGGGAGGGGATGCCGGTCTTGCGCTTTTCCTCTTCCTCGAGCCGGGCAATCATGCTCTTGCCGTCATAGATGATGTCCTTGAACTCGTCCAGATCGGCATTGTACCCTTTCTTAAAGATCCCGCCTTCGGTGATGGTGTGGGGCGGATTTTCGAGGATGGCCCTATCGACCAGTTCGCAGATATCCTCATAGCCCTTGAGGTGGTTCATCCAGGGGAGAAAGGCCTCCCCGGGAAACTTGGCAAGGCACTCCACAATCTCAGCACAAACCAGCAGATAAGATCGCAGGGAGTTTAGTTCCCGGGGATTGACTCTGAGGGCGGCAATCCTGGAAACCAGGCGGGAGAGATCTCCGATGTCCTTGAGCCTGGCCCGAAGATCCTTCAAATAGGCTGTGTTGGCAAGGAAACGGGAGATAACACTTTGGCG
>JAQUHL010000249.1 GCA_028683635.1 Candidatus Cloacimonadota bacterium | reverse complement strand
AGGTGGTGGAAACCCAAGCTCTGATAACCAAGCTCGTAACCAAGAACGAATACCCTCTCGATCATCCCCAGATTGTGCTTCTTGATCGGGAACTTGCCAATACCAAGGCAAAACTCGATACTCAAATCAGACAGATGGTTTCGGTGATGACCAGTGAAGATCCGATCAAAACCAGAAGCGAGATCATTGCCAAGATTATTAACTCCAATGTTGAACTCGAAATGGTCAATGCTAAGCTGGATGGGCTGGAACAAACCCGCGAAGCTTATAATGAGAGGATTACCACATTACCGGATACCGAACTCGAACTGGCAAGACTAACCCGCGACCTCATGCTTGAAGAGAAAATCCATATTCTTCTCAAAGAAAAGTATGAGGATGCCAAGATTGCTGAACGAGCCAAGGTTGGTAACATCAGGATCGTGGAAGAGGCAGAAAGGCCTGGAACTCCGATCAAACCCAGAGTCTCGATGAATATCCTGGTAGGTATCATCCTGGGCTTGGGCTTGGGAATCGGTACTGCTTTCGTGGTACATTCTCTGGATACAAAGCTGAGAACTCTGGAAGATATGGAGAACTTTGTTCGCCTGCCCATCGTTGGAACCATACCCCAGATCTCTGAATCCGAAGCCCGGCTGGAAGAATTCAGCCAGATGATCGAAAGAGCTGATGAAGAGAATAAGGAACAGCTTTCCCGATCGATGCATTTCGTGATGATGCAACTTGTTTCTCACTATGCTCCTAAATCCCCTATTGCAGAAGCATACCGTACTCTGCGTACCAATATCCTTGCCAAGATGAAGGAGAAGCCCTTATCTCTTTTGGTTACATCCTCAGGCCCTAAAGAGGGAAAATCCACCTCCATTGCCAACCTTGCCATAACTATTGCCCAGATGAACAGTAAGGTCGTACTGATAGATTTGGATATGAGACGTCCCACTGTCCATTCCAAGTTCAATCTTGTTAAGGAACGTGGTTCCAGCGATTTCTTGATAGATCCGGACACCACGATCGATGATATTGCCAAGCCCTCGGGGATCGTCAATCTGGATATAATTACCAGTGGATTTGTTCCTCCCAACCCCTCAGAGCTTATAGCTTCGGAGAGGATGGATCTGATGATTCAAGAACTCCGTTCCAGATATGATTTTGTCCTCTTCGATACTCCTCCTATCATCGCTGTGACAGATGCTTTGATTCTTGCCAAGAAAGTGGATATGACCTATATTGTGGTCAGATGCGGATTTACAGAGAAGGGCATCATTAAACGTACCAAAGAATTGATGGGCAACATCGATCGTCAGATCGATGGTATTATCGTAAACAGTATCTTCGTCCAGAAGTATTATAGCAGGCATAACTACTACTACTATTATTACTACTACTATTATTATTACTACGGTGATGAATCCCCCAAGAAACTGAAGAAAAATGCAAGTAAACTCGCCCGCAAAAATAAATCTGTTTCTTGAGGTACTTGGTAAATTAGAAAACGGCTTTCACAAGATCGATACTGTGTTCTGCAGTATCGATCTTTTCGATACTCTTAGATTTACTTTGACAAAATCACCGGGTATAAAAATTTGGTCAAACCTGCAAGAAATGGTTTCTGATACAAACCTGGTAGTCCAGATGGCTTCTTATCTTACTGAAAGGTATAGTGTTAGAACGGGTTTGAAAATCGATCTTGAAAAAAGAATTCCCTTGGCTGCCGGTTTAGGTGGTGGCAGCAGTAATGCAGCCATGACTCTAATCGCTTTGAACAAGCTTTGGAATCTTGAGCTCTCACAGGAAGAACAGGAAAGTATCTGCCAAAGATTTGGCTCAGACATTACCTTCTTTCTGCATGGTGGCAGTGCCAGAGGTACCGGCAAGGGAGACAGGATAGAGTCTTTGCCAGACATTGAGATTGATAACCTGCTTTTGGTTAATCCCGGTCTCAGGATTCCGAGCCGGGATGCCTACCAAAGGTTAGAGCCAGGCAAAGAAACCAAGGTTTTGGAGTTTGATCCCAGGGATAGCATCCTCAAAGCTTATAATCGGCTCGAGCATGCTATTCGAAAAGAATATATAGAGATAGATCAAATCCTGAATGATTTGGAAAGTAACGGTGCAGTCAAAGCCTTAATGAGTGGCTCAGGATCCACTTGTATTGGGTTTTTCGATGATGATGAGTTACTTGCCAGTTGCCTGAATTCCTTTGCTGGAAAAGGGTACTGGACTCACAGAGCAAGAACGCTAAGTAAAGAAGAGTATTGGAGCAATGTTTTCAAAGCTTAAACTTATTACAGGAAATGCAAACAAGCCCCTGGCCGAAGAAGTGGCACGCTTTGCAGGCATTCCTTTGGCTGATATCGAGCTATTTAAGTTTTCGAACGATGAATCTTTTGTCAAGATCAATGATAACGTTCGGGGAGCAGATGTATTCGTGATCCAGCCAACAAGTTATCCAGTCAATGATAGCTTGATGGATTTATTGATAATCATCGACGCTTTAAAACGTGCTTCTGCTCAACGGATCAACTGTGTGATCCCTTACTACGCTTATGCAAGATCGGATAAAAAGGATCAGCCCAGAGTGCCAATCACTGCAAAGCTCGTGGCAGACCTGATTACGATTGCCGGTGCTCACAGAGTGATCACGGTCGATCTGCATGCCGAGCAGATTCAGGGATTCTTCAATATCCCGGTCGATCACCTTTTCACAATTCCGATTTTTGCCCGCTATTTCAAAAGCACTTTCAAGCTGGAAGATACTGTGGTTGTATCTCCGGATTCAGGTGGCGCAAACCGAGCCCGGGCATTGGCAAAAAGGCTGGAGTGCAACCTGGCCATTGGCGATAAAAGGCGAACTGGCAACAATGACAGCGCAGAATGCTTAAACATAATTGGTGACGTTGCAGGGAAAACTGCAATTTTGTTCGACGATATTATCGATACTGGCGGCAGCCTGATCAAGGTCTCCAGAGAGCTTGTAAACAGAGGTGCAAGCAAGATCTTTGCCGCTTGCAGCCATGGTATCTTATCAGGAGCAGCAGTCCAGAATCTGGAGAAGTCTCCGATTGAGAAACTATTTATTACCAATACCATACAGCTTTCTGAGAAGGCCCAAAAATGTGATAAGGTAGTCCAGCTCTCCATTGCGGAAATGCTGGCAATAGCGATAAAAAAAATACATATAGAAGAATCCATCAGTATTCTCTTCAGGTAAGCAGGGCTTATTGAACTGATGGATTGGAGGAATAATGATACTCAGTATTGAAGCAGTCAAACGGATAACGGAAAAGAAATCTGATCTCGTGGAATTGAGAAACAACGGATTTATCCCGGCTGTTATCTATGGTGAAGGTATTGAAGC
>JAQUHL010000248.1 GCA_028683635.1 Candidatus Cloacimonadota bacterium | reverse complement strand
AAATGGCTCAGTTGCCGCTCCCACCGCGGGTTTTCATTTTTCGGAACAACTCCTGGAAAGCCTGAAAGCCAGGGGAGTGACTGTAGCCTCTGTGGTCCTGCATGTGGGGATTGGCACCTTCAAACCCGTCAAAACAGAGAATCTGCTGGAGCACCGGATGCACTCTGAATATGCCTCAATCCCTGAGGAAACCGCCCTGCTAATCAACCAGGCAAAACAGGAAGGAAGAAGAGTGGTGGCGGTGGGGACGACGACAACCCGCACCCTGGAAAGTTTCTTCTCTTCCGGCCAGGTAGTTCCTGGCGCAAAATGGACATCCCTGTTCCTGTATCCCGGCAAGCAATTCAATGTAGTGGATGCCCTGATCACGAATTTCCATCTGCCCAAATCCACTCTGCTCATGCTGGTTTCAGCCTTTGCCGGATATGATTTTATCTTCTCAGCTTACCGGGAAGCCATCCAAAATCGCTACCGCTTCTTCAGTTATGGCGATGCCATGTTTATTCACTGATGAATGAGTATTTTCCTCTTCTGATCCCTTTCCTGGACTCATACATTGTTTTAGCTCAGACCGACAGCACCATGCTGGAAATGAACAGGATCACCCGGCATCTGAAAAAAGGAAATGGGGGAGATGAGAGCCAAAGATCAGGGAAACATATCCTCGCCGTGCAAGCTATTACCCAGACCCAGGGGCTGGGACGCAAAGATAACAAATGGATCTCCCCGCCGGGAGGACTGTGGCTCTCACTGCAATACAGCCATGAGTGCTTTGTCCCGTCCTTTTCCCTGTATATCGGGCATTGTCTGCACAAAGCGCTGCTTGGCCTCTTTCCTGCACTCAGGGACAGGCTTGCCATTAAATGGACAAACGATCTGATGTTGCAGGATCGGAAACTCTGCGGAATCCTGATTCGCCATTCTGAAACTCCAGAAGGTGATCATCTCTACCAGACGGGGATAGGGCTCAACCTCAACAACCCCATCGATTTTTCTCTCATGCCCTACCAGGCTGTTTCTTTGGGAGAGGAAATCGGCTTTCCCCTCGACATATCCTATTTCGCTTATGTGATCCTGATGGAAATATTCCAAAATGTTTCATTACTGACCAAGCAGGAAGAATATATATCATATTGCAACGAATATCTTTATGCCAAAAACAGACGAGTGCGGATCGTGGCCGATAATACTTCCGAGACCGGGGTCTTGCTTGGGATCAATGTCAACGGATCTTTGTGCCTGGAGTGTGGTGCTCCCGGGAAAGAAATCTGGAGCGGGACGCTTTCCCTTTGCTAACTGCATGGTAAATATATATTTGGCTTTTTGCTTGACAAATACGCCGTAGTTTTTGAACTTGAAAAAATTATCACACTAAGGTGGAGGAATAATGAAGAAATGGCTTTTACTGATACTGATTAGTGCTCTGATTGTCAGCACCCTGCTGGGGTTTGCCAAGAAGGTGCCTGTCGAACGTACTGAAACTGCATTCACTACCCAAGCTGAAAATGCAGGAGTTACCAAAGTAGCCATCTTACCCCTGAAAAAACTGGATACTGCCAGTGATTACATACGGAGAATGCTCACTGTAAGAGATCTTAGAGATACTTTTGCCGCCCATCCGAATTTTTTGATGCAAGATATGAAGATCACGGAAGCCCAGTTCAAAGCGACCGGTCTCAAAGATGTTGATGCACTCGATCTTGACGATCTGGCCGATATCGCCAAAGATATCAATACGGATCTCCTGCTTGCAGGCAATATCAGCTCCAGGTCCCAAACCTCGTTTACTGTCACAATGCGTGTCTATAGCAGCAAAACCGGAGAATTCAAGCAGTTCAGCTTCGATGTCGTAAAAGAAAAGGAAAAGCGTTTTGAAACTCTGGAAACCCGCTTCATCACTGAGCTTGATTCTTTTGTAAAATCCGAAGTCGATAAGATTTACAACATCGCTCTAACCCAATATTCTTCGAATAATTTCAGTGAAGCTCTTGCCGGATTTGAGCAGGTTATCCTTTTCAATCCCGAAAAAATCGAAGCTCAATATTATATCGGCGCTACCTACAGCAAGATGAAAAACGACGCCAAAGCCCTCGAAAACCTTCAGAAAGTTATCGATGTCCAGCCTGAAAACCAGGATGCCCTGCTGCTGATGCTCGATGTTTACAGAGCCCAAAATGATGTGAACAAGCAGATTGAGGTTATGAAGACCCTTGCCGGATTACGCAAAGATGAGGAAATCTGGCTGGCTGTCGGCAATCTCTACGCAGAGCAAGCTAACCTGGCTTCTGCCATCGAATCCTTCCAGGAAGCGCTTAGACTGAACAAAGACTTTGCCCTTGCCCAATACAGGCTTGCTTTCCTGCTCTATGACGAACAGCGTTATGCAGACGCCCTGCCCTATCTGGAATATGCCTTCGACCTCAATCCGGACAACGATCTGATCGGACGCCGGATAGCCGTTGCCTATCAAAAAACCGGGCAATTGAACGCCGCAGTCGATAAATATGAACTCGTGATCAAAAACAACCCCTCAAACACTTCCGCATATCTGAACGTGGTTGGTCTTTACCGGCTGATAGCCAGCGAAGCTACCGATCCCAAGGTTGCCGCTGCCCAATATCAGAAAGCCATCGATGCCATGAACAAACTCAAGACCATTGCCCCGGATAATGCCCTGGCATATCTGAATCTGGCTACCATCTACCTGACTCAGAACAAGAATAAGGACGCAGAAACCAATGCCAACCTTGCCATCAGTAAAGATCCCACCATCTATCAGTCCTATGTGATTCTGGCTACCATCAGTCAGGCTAAGGGCGTGGATCAGTATAACCAGTTTGTCGATCTGGAAAAACGCGCCTCTGCCGCTGTGGGAAAACAAGCCACCAACCTCGGCAAACAACGTGACGCTGCCAGGCAATCTGCCAACAGCCTCTTCCGCAATGCCGATGAACTGCTCAAACAAGCCCGTTCCAGAACCACCGATCAGGAAGCTTTGAATGATATCAATTCCCGGATCAGCAGATTGGCCCCGCTCATCAGCCAGACCTCGGGATATTGATTCCGGAAAAAACTATTTGCCAGATTGAGGAGCTTCGGCTCCTCTTTTTTATTGCCCGGATAAGCATGTGCTGGTAATACAGAGTTTATATTGAAATAACAAAATTCAACGGGGTGAAGCATCCAGCCCAACGGGCGGCATATCATAGGCAGGGTGTGGAGCGAAGCGGAACCCCTGTGCAACGCAACCCCACAACCACCACCAAGCCCCGCAGGGGCGGCACTCAGCCCAACGGGCGAACTATCATAGGCAGGGTGTGGAGCGAAGCGGAACCCCTGTACAACGAAACCCCGAAACCACCACCCAAGCCCCTTGCG
>JAQUHL010000015.1 GCA_028683635.1 Candidatus Cloacimonadota bacterium | reverse complement strand
CACCAACTATGCACTGAACACGACTCACCTGATAGTTCTGAAATATACCTTCAATGCAGGCGCAACTAACAACGATGCCGTCTATATGTTTGTCAATCCGGAGCTTGGGGGAGCAGAACCAACCCCCACAGTTTCCATCACTACCGATACTGCAACAGATGCCACCAGTATCGTCGGTGTCGGGCTCAGACAATACAATACCGGTCAGTTAGCAAGGTTCGATGGCATCCGGGTGGGAACCACCTGGGCGGACATCGCCGGCGCTGCTGCTGGAAATCAACCCCCGGTCATTACCGGCGTCACCCTCAATCCCAATGCCGATATTACTTCCACCACCACCGTCTCTGTATCTGCCGATGTCACGGACGATGACACTGTGGCTGCGGTTGAATTGCAATGGGGTCTGGCTGCGGACAACCTTTCCAGCTCAATTGGCATGAGCCTGGCCAAGGGAGAATATGTAACTGATTCCAGCATTCCTGCCCAGGCCGATGGAACCACTGTTTTTTACAGAGTCTATGCCGAGGATAATGAGGAGGAATATAGCTATTCTTCCATCTTAAGCTACACTGTCCAAGATCCTGCAACCACGGCTGTACCTTATCTTGAAGATTTCGCCACCGGTTTTGGGGATTGTTATACCTATAGCGTGGCAGGAAATGCAAAGTTTTGGAGTTACTCTTCCAGTGGTGGATATGTCTATGCCAATGGATATGGCTCAGGCGTTACTGAAGAGGACTGGCTGGTCCTTCCCGGCATCGATTTTGACGCCTATGGCGAGCTTATCCTCTCTTTTGATTCCTGGTACAATTACGGAACTGATGATGAAAACAACTATCTGAAACTGATGTATTCCACCGATTATGCCGGTATCGGAAGCCCTGCCCTTGCTACCTGGACGGAAATTCCTTTCGCCCAACCTATCGCTACCCAAACCTGGACCACATCCGGATTGCTCGATCTGGCTGGCATCAATGGCAGTTCCGTCTGGCTGGCCCTGAAATACCACTATACTGATGGGAACTATCGTTCCTGGCAGGTGGATAACTTCTCCATCCTCGAAGCTGCCACTCCAATGCTGGACGCAGCCCCCGCAGCCCTGGAAGGATTTACCTATGAGGTGGGCTCAGGCCCTTCAGCCGAACAAAACTTCGTGGTCAGCGGCCAGAACCTCACTTCCAATGTGACCGTCACCGCACCTGCCAGCTTTGAAATTTCGGAAAGCTCCGGAGCCGGATTTTCCGGGGAGATCATCCTCAATCCTGCCAAAGCAGATCTGGTAAATACCACCATCTACGTCCGCCTCAAAGCAGGCCTGGATGTGGGTAACTATCTCAATGAAGAGATCACAATCACTGCCACCAGCGCCATTGGCAAGGTGGTAACCTGCAGTGGAACCGTTAGCGCCCTTCCACCCGAACCAGGATACCTGGTAGATTTCGAAGATGGAACCAAAGGTTCTTATGATCCCGGTACCGTAAACCTCAATGGTTTGGATTGGGACATGACACAAGCCGTGATCGGTAACTTGGCTAATGACTGGAAAAACGGACTCAAATCCGCCAGAATGCGTGGCCATGGAACTTCTGCAATCACCATGCTTCAGGACAAGGCCGATGGAGCGGGAACAGTATCCTTCTCCTACAGGAGATATGGAACGGACACCCAGGTCGATTGGAAGGTCGAATACAGCACCGATGGCGGTTCTATATGGACACAGCTCGGCGCTGCCTTCACCGCTCCTGCTTCAGATATCGTCTCCACTTTCAATGAAACGCTCAATGTAAGCGGGAACGTCCGGATCAGGATCAAACGTGCCACAGAATCCGGATCCGACAACAAGCGTCTCAATATCGATGACATCAACATCTCTCATTACACAGTCGTCGAGCCCGGAGTTCCGGTCGTCATCTCGGGAGTCGAAGTGGAAGCTGATATTGCTCTCAGCTATGATAACACCCTCAGTGTGGATGATATCCCTGCCCTTCCCAATTCTGCCAGTTTGGTAGATCCCGTCGTGATCGTCTTCACCGCAGATGGAGGAGAAACAGATATTACTCTCAATCTCGGTGCCGGCACCTGGTATGCCGTGATCTATTACAATGGTTCCTGGCATCAGGGCAGCCCTTATCCCTTGGATGGCCCCGGTCAAGTGGTCTTCGAAGATGTATCTTTCGGTGCCAAAGGTAATGTCTATGTGGTGGTAAGCGAAAATGAAGATCCCACCCTGCCCGTGGAGCTTTCCCATTTTGCCGCCACGATGACTGCCGAGCAGTTTGTTGCTCTCACCTGGACTACCCAGACAGAGACGGATTGCCAGGGCTACTACGTCTATCGCAGCCTGGATCAGAACATTTCCTCTGCCGTCAAGGTGAGCACTCTGATCAATGCTACAAACACCTCCCAGGCGCATACCTATAGCTTCGTAGATACCGAAATTGCCCAGAGTGGAACCTATTATTATTGGCTGCAGTCCCTCGATCTGGATGGCTCGGTCAGCTTTGCCGGACCCGTATCTGTCCTGGCGAGTGATATTCCCGCCGGAAACGATGTCCCCGGCATCGGCCTCAAAACCGAGATCTATTCCGTCTATCCCAATCCCTTCAACCCCAATGCCTATATCGGCTATAGCCTGGAGAAGGATAGCAAGGTTCAGATCGCCGTCTATAACATGCGCGGCCAGCTCGTCCGCAACCTTATGAGTGCCAATAAATCCAGCGGTTACCACAGAATCGAATGGAACGGAAGAGACAATGGTGGTGCAGTCTGCGGAACCGGCATCTATTACATCAAAATGCTGATGGATGGCAAGACCTTCACCCGCAAGGCCATGATGATGAAATAATCATTATTCCCTATCATAAACAACTGAACGGTGAGACACTTTTGTTTCACCGTTCTTTTTTTTGGGAAACATCTTTTCTATGACCGTTGCACATCCCGATTTATCGAAATAAAGACTTCCAAATATGCTGGTTGTGAGGCTTGTTTTTGTAAATCTATTCCCGCCCACCGCCCTAAAAGGAGTAGGGCTTCGCCCTACAACCCATTATTCAATGGTCTTTGATCTGGAATCCAGGTCGCCACCACCCAGATCAGTCCTTGCCGTCTTTCCCGTGAAAACGGGAATCCAGGTCTCCATCACCCAATATCAGCCCAACGGGCGACGGATCACAGGCAGGGGACTATTCTGGGCATAAAATCACCAGGAAGTAGAATATTTTCAACAAGAACAAGGGGGCAGGGGTACTTTTTTCTTGACGGATAAAAGGAAAAAGTGAGCCTTGGTTCCGAGTGCTATATTAGTTTGTAGTGCCGTCGCTCATATTAGTTTATGTGTTTATGTGTTAAAGGTTTAATCTCATCTAAGGATTAAGTTCAGGCGATTTAACTTCTAAACAATAACGAAGATGCTGGCTTTGAAGCAATCAGGAGTCAAATGCAAAGCTATCAGATGCTATTTTTGGAAAGCGCTGTTCCCAGCGAAACCCGTTTACAAAACCGAAGTATCTTCATCTGGCAATTTACCCACATCAAAAACAACCCGAAGAGAATACCGGATGCTTTTTATGAAGATGAAATTCAATAATCGTCGCACATTATTCTTCAGGATTCATATCTGGCAGGTGGTAGCTTCTCTTGGCAATCCAAGCGTAATCACTATGTAAGACAATCACAAACAAAACTAACGTATAACCAAGCATAACGTGTTTTTCTCAAGGAGTGAACATGAAAAAGTTATTAATTGTAACTATACTTGCACTAATGGTGAGTATAGGATTTGCGGCGATGTCCGAATATGGGTTCAGCCAGCAGGCAAGTGGATATACCGAGCTTGCCAATCCCATTCAGTTGCATGGGACAGCCGTGGACGATGCCTGGTCCGCAGTGAACAATATTGGGTTCAATTTCCAGCTTGATGGAGTGGCGTATCCGAGTTTCAAGGCCAATTCCAACGGATATATCACCCTCAATCCATCCTCCACATCGAGCCTGACTAATGCCCTGGCTACGAATATACTGACTATTGCACCCCTCTGGGACGATATGAAAACTGCCGACACAGATGCCGGCGTTTTCTATGAGTTAACCGGAACCGCTCCCAACCGTATTCTGAAAGTTCAGTACAAAAACGTCAAATGGTATTACAATGCCTCACCCGTCAACCTGATCAACTACCAGATTTGGTTGCATGAGACCTCGAACCTGGTGGAGTTTGTATATGGAACCTTCGGAACTTCTCCTGGATCTCCATCAGCATCCTGCGGTATTTCCGGACCAGTAAGCGGAAACTATCTCAGCGTAACCCCGGGGAATCCCTCCACTGTATCTTCCACAACGGAATTCAATACGATCAACGCAACCCATATACCCTTTATGACCGGGTTCAAATATACCTTCACGCCACCGGCTGCTTCTGCAGTGCCAGGTCTTACCACGCCCATCTACCCTGCCAATGAGGCTACCAATATCTTTGCAACCTCGGTTTTGAGCTGGGCTGATGGCGGTGGCTGGACTCAGGGCTATCATCTCTATTTCGGTACCGATGCCAATCCCCCCTATGTGGGAGATATGGGAATGGTCACCAGCTATGACCCTCCCGGTGATATGGCATTTAATAGCACCTATTACTGGAAGGTGATACCATACAACAATATCGGCCAGAATAACGAAGCAGTCGTCTGGAGCTTCACTACTGCCGGTGCACCTTTATCCGGCACTCTGACCATTGCTCCAGAAGGCGGAGACTATGCAACCTTCACAGAGGCCATCAACGCCCTGCATGCCACAGGTGTGGGTACTGGCGGCGTAACCTTCGAAGTGGCTGAAGGGACCTATGCGGAAAACCCGCCGGAGATCACCCTTTCCGGTTCTGCTGCCAATCCCATCATCTTCCAGGCGGCACGCGAAGCAATCACCAATCCCATCCTCGCTCCGACAGGTGGAACAGGCACTTTTGGGATCAAATTCAACGGTGCTCAATATGTCACCTTTGATGGAATTGATATCCAGTCCTCAAACCTGATCTATGGCTACTGGCTGTATGCAGGTTCGTCCAATATCACGATCCAGAATTGTGCTATCAACCCCGGCTATGTGAGCACAACTAACTATGGTGTGTACTCGCTTGGCTCTTCCACAGCCACAAACAATAACAACACCATCACCGGAAACACCATCACCAATGCCTATAGCTCCCTGTATTTTTCGGGATCCACAGCTTACAACCAGAACCTGGTGGTCAGTAACAACACTGTAACAGGCGTCCGGGGTTATGGAATCTACCACAACTATGGTCAAAATTCGGAGATTTCCGGTAATAACCTCTCCTACTACAGTGGTGCCACCACTACCTTCTATTGCCTCTACTCAACCGGCACCAACAGTTCAGCAGCCATCTTCGACAATGTCATCGATGGCGGAAGCACATCCACCACCATTTATGGATTATATTTTACCGGTGGTACGAATGATGTGCACAATAACGAAATCAAAAACATCACAATAACCAGTACGAGCACTTTTTATGGTGCCTATCT
Organism: Candidatus Cloacimonadota bacterium; assembly: GCA_028683635.1. Taxonomy (GTDB): domain Bacteria; phylum Cloacimonadota; class Cloacimonadia; order Cloacimonadales; family Cloacimonadaceae; genus JAQUHL01. The sequence goes on along the minus strand of JAQUHL010000015.1, from coordinate 8,698 downwards.
TACCAGTGGATCCACCAATTTCTATAACAACACCATTTCCGGTCTGACCGGAAACGGAACTATCTATGGAATGTATATATCCGGCGGCACCCTGCACAACGTCTTCAACAATATGATCTATGACCTTACCTATGGTGGCACAAGTTCCCACATCCTATATGGAACCTATTTCAGTTCAGGAACCGAGATCAACTATTTCAACAACATGATCTATGACCTGAAGAATGTGAATGGAACCGGGACCACTCTGGTACGTGGAATCAATATCGCTGGTGGGACGACTGTCCGCCTGATGTATAACACTGTATATCTCAATGCCTCAGGCAGCAACGAGAACTATTCAACCGCAGCACTGTATATGACTCCCACGTCAAACACCTACCAGATATTGAACAACATCTTCGTGAACGAAAGCACTCCCGGAACCGGAGCCAACGGAAGAACCGTTGCCTTCTGGAAGAGTTCTGCCGGGGTAACCAATATCACTGCCCAGCGAAACATCTATTATGCGGGTGCGCCCAGTGCTACAAACCTGATATTCTACCAGCAAAGCACGGGCTATCCCACCTTGGACGAATACAAACAAGCAGTGGTCAGCATCGATCAGGATTCCTTTAGCGAGGATGTACCCTTCCTCAGTTCTGTATCGCCTTATAACCTGCATATCGATCCGGTGATTCAGACCCGGGTGGAAGGAAATGCCCTGCCCATTACTGAAATCACCTGGGATATCGATAATGATCTCCGTAATGGCACGACTCCCGATATTGGAGCAGATGAAGGCAACTTCACAGTTCCTGCAGGTGTGCCTGGCAACGTGGCTCTGATCGGTCCAGCCAATGGAGCCGAAAACCTCGATCCCAACAGCATTATCGCCACCTGGTCTGCTCCGGCAATCGGTGGTGCACCTACTCTTTACTACGTGTTTGTAGGTGAATCGCTGGAAGAATTCTGGGATACCCAGATCGGATATGCGGAAGTACCTGCAACCAATACTACTCTTGACCTGGCTACCATCGATGGTCTCGAGCTTGGCTTCCAGGCTACCTATTACTGGGCTGTGCAAGCACATAATGCCGATGGTGATTCCGATATCGAAGATCCCGGTTTCATGATCTATAGCTTCAGCACCACAACCCAGATGCAGGCTGCCAATACACTAGGTCTGGGAACCATCTGGCCCGGCAACGAAGTGCAGGGTAGCATCGCCATCCAAAACCTGGGAAGCACTCCGCTTGCCTTCGACGTCGATGCCCCGGAAGAATTCCGTTTTGGAGCCATCGGCAGATACACCATCCCTGCGCATACAACTGCGGATCTGCCCTATACCTTCACGGCTCCCATGGTACAGGGTCCATATACCGGCACTGTAACCATTTCCGAAACCAGCCCCGGCGATTTTGAGATCGAAGTGGCCGTGAATGCAAACATCTCTTCCGATGTAGTGGTCGGAACCGGAACCGCGGATTTGGATCTGCCCAATAATTGCTATTACGGATACACATATTCCCAATCCATCTACTATCCGACTGAGCTAAACTGGCCTGCGGGATACCGGATCGAGAAGATCTATTACTATTTCAACGGCTACGAAACCTGCCCGGATAACAGCGATTGGTATATTTGGATGGGACATACTCCCAACGCCACCTTTGCCTCGACCACAGATTGGGTACCGCTTGCTAACCTGACTCAGGTTTACCACCAGACCAATATTCCTCAGGAACAGACCGGAGGATATTGGATGGAGTTCATGCTTGATACTCCATTCATCTATAATGGTGTGGACAATCTTGTGATCGCTGTGGATGAAAATGCCCCGAGCTATGATGCTAGTTCTGCTTACTTCCTTTGCACCAACACAAATGGTGTAAACAGAAGTATTCGCTACTATAGCGACGGTACAAATCCGGATCCTGCAGCCCCACCAACCGGCACTTTGATTGCCGGGCATCCCAATACCAAATTCCTGGTGGCAGAAATCCCCACTCAGCCTGTCCTGACAGTAATTCCAGAAGCCTGGGATTTTGGCACTCAGGTAATCAATACCACTCATACCAAGGAGTTCACCATTTCCAATACCGGTTCGGGAATCCTTAGTATCAGCAACATTGGCATCACCGGTGCTACCAGCTTTACCCTTTCCCAAGTACCGGAACTGCCTGTTAACCTAACGACTGGCCAGAGTGCAAACTTCACAGTTCAGTATCAGCCTGACACCGTTGGTGAGTTAGCTGCCACCGTCACTCTGACAGATAATCGTCTGGCAACTGAAATTTCGCTGACTGGTTACTGTGTTGATCCCAGGATCCTCAGCCTGCCACACAGTGAAAACTTCGATGAAGTAACCGTTCCTGCCCTGCCCTTCGGATGGAGTGCCATAGTTCAGTCCACCTCCACCTATCCTTATGTACGAACGGTATCATCAACTCCTCACACTTCCCCAAACAACGTGGTTTACTATAACTCCTCCGATCTCGCCGGAACCTATATGCTGGTATCTCCTCAAACCACATTGCCCATAAACACCATCAAACTGAGCTATTGGGCAAGGTGGAGCAGCTATGCAACCCAACTGGTGATCGGAACCATGAGTGACCCTGCCAATGCAGCCACATTTGTTCCTTATCATACCCAGGATCTCACTTCCACAAATGCCCAATACAACGTGAGTTTCGCCAGTTATGAGGGAACGGATCAGTATTTCGCATTCAAGATGCAAGCAACGAGCACCTATTCTTACATCTATCTGGATACCATTCTCTTCGAAGCTTTGGTGGCAAACGATCTGGCAGCCACTGCCATATCCGGACCAAGCATGTGCATTGTTGGTACCCAGCAATCATTTGATATCACAGTATTTAACAATGGTACAGCCGTCCAAAACAGCTATACAGTTAAACTGATGAGTCAAGATGCCAGAACAGAGCTTGTCAGCCTGCAGGTTAATGAAGCTCTTGCTCCGAACGCTATAGTGACACATACTCTGAACTGGATTCCCACTCTGAGCGGGAACTATGTCATCTATGGAGAAGCGGTGCTTGCCGGAGATCAAAATGCCACGAACAATGCAACAGATGTCATAACAGTAGGTATCTATCCGGAAGGAACCTATATGCCCTATATAGGCGATCCTGCCACCACAACCTCGGCCAATAACTACCCCATCAATATGTTCTACAAAAACAACGTGTCCGAGACCATCTATCTGGCCCACGAACTGCAAATGACCAGTGGAACCATCCAGGCAGTGATTTATAACAACAACTTCACCCAGGATCTCACCAAACCAATCAAGATTTGGATGAAGAACACCACCGAAATTAGCGTGGCATCTGCCTTCCTGCCCTTCGATGGTTACACCCTGGTATTTGAAGGAAACGTGCACTTCCCCTTGGGAGCAAATGCAGTGATTATTCCCTTGCAGGTTCCCTTTGCCTATACCGGTGCAAATCTTGCCGTTCGCCTCTACAGAATCTGGGAAGATGGGTATTGGAGCAGTTCAAACGTGTGGTATAATACTCTATCTACAGATTACCCCGGCCGTACCAGATACCATCAAATCGATGGAACCGGGCCGCTTGATCCTATCCTGCTTGTGGATGTTAGCGGATCTCCTTTCACCGGAACCTTGGTAAGTAACGTACCCAACACCCAGTTTGTGGTGACGCCGGCCAATCCTGTCCAAAGCTCTGCACCCGCAGTCAGCATTGCCCAGGTGGGAACAGATGTCGTCCTTAGCTGGGTAGCCGTTCCCTACATGATGAGCTACAACGTCTATATATCGGATAATCCATATGTCTTCGGCGAAGTCCCGGATGCTGTGGTAATCAATCCTACCTATACTCATGCCCTTGGTACCAATGTCATGAAGTATTACAAAGTAACTTCAAATAGCTATCGCGGAGGAGAAGTGGCTCCTGTATTTATCGTCAATCCTGCCCAAATTAGGGGAATTGACAATGGCAGAATCAAAGCCGAACCTCTGATCATCAGTACCCGCGCCAAGAACTAAGCAAATAGATCCCACACAATAACCGAAGCCCCCGGTTTTCCGGGGGCTTCGCTTTTTGGGGTAGAGCTATCAAGACCGTTGCACATCCCGATTTATCGAAATACAGATTTCCAAATATGCTGGTTGTGAGGCTTGTTTTTGTAAAGCAGTACGCTCATTAGGGGTGGGGACGTCCTCGTCGCCACAAAGGATATATGCATTCCGAACAGGCAAACCGTTGCCTCTGTTGACCAGAGCTCGACAGCCCAAATTGGGGTGGGGACGTCTCGTCAACACAGAGCCCCTTGCGGGCGCAATATCATAGGCAGGGCGTGAAGCGAAGCGGAACCCCTGTATAACGAACTAAAAAAACCTCACAGAGAGCCCCGTAGGCGGCGACATAATATTGTGAGACGCTCCATCGAAATACCGTTGCACATCCCGATTTATCGAAATACAGACTTCCAAACATACTGGTTGTGGGACTAATTTTGTAAATCTATTCCCAGCCCACCACCCAATATTGTATGGGGCTCCTCCCCATGCCCCGTTTGATTATGTCATTTCAAAGTGGAAACTGTCTTAGATTATGATTGACGAATAAGGCAGATGCTCTGAAAAGGAATACATGGGGGATTGGTCCTCCATCTGTAATAGAGTGTAATTGTGTAACAAGAACTTATATCGAGTTTTAAATCCCGGTGTGGACAGCAAGGGGTTCACAAAAACCGGCCATGATCTTAAGGCTACCGCTTGGAGCTCTGCTCCATCCGGAGTATCAAGAATTTTTAACCCAAAGCAAAGGAGATTACCATGCTGAAGAAGTGCTTTTTGCTCTTCGCTGCCATTCTGATGGCAACGATTTTGATGGGGCAAACCAATCCCAGCCCCCAAACTGTGCCCTATTCCCAAAATTTTTCAGATTTGGCACACAATTCCACTGCCTACCCTAATGGCTGGCAAGGTTGGTCTGTTCCCGGATCACCGGGCAGCGATTTTAAAACCACTGCCCCCGGCGGAGATAGAACGCTCACAGCCAGCAGTTCCGCCAGCACAACCAGTGGCAATGTGCACAACTACGACGGCAAGATCGGTACGCTGAACAACTCCAGCACTGATCTGACCCTTGCCCTGGCCTTGAATACAACCGGCACTCAAAACGTGACCGTCGTCTATGACGTCATGACCATCCGCAATCCCTATGATGGCGGCTCAAACACCCGGATAAACGAGATTACCCTCCAGTACCGGGTGGGCACTACAGGCACCTTCAATACCCTCACGGGTATCGAGTATCAAAACAACACCGTTACCCAGACCACCGGCACAACTCCTCAGAACCTTCAAAACATGGTGATCAGCCTTCCTCCGGACTGCGACAACCAGGAAGTGGTGCAGATTCGCTGGATTACCAGGCAGGCCTCCGGTGGAGGTTCACGTCCCAGCTTTGCCATCGATAATATCGATATCTCTGCCGATCCCATCAGTAATGATCCTGCCATTAACATCACTCAAAATCTTGGCCAGTTCATTACTTATGTGGGGATCCCCTCCGAGGTTCAGACCTATCACTTAAGCGGTATCAGCCTGGCAAGTCCCATCAGCATAGCTACTTCACTACCTTTCCAGATCAGGCTTCCGGAAGGCGAGTGGCTTACTGTCCTGGAAGTTGCCTCCGATTTCAGCGGAACCATTGAAGTGCGCTTCAATCCCAGCTCAGCGGGAGCGGTGAATCTTCCTCTCTCTCACGTCAGCTTCGATGCTGAGATGAACCAGATAGCGGAGTTCTTTATCCTCTCCGGAAATGCTGTGGATGCCACACCCACCATCAACGTGACCTCCAATCTCACTGCTTTCAATACCATTGTTGAAAATCCTTCCGCTGCTCAGTCCTATACGCTTTCCGGCTTGTTTTTTACCGGGAATATCTCTCTTAGCCTTACCGATCCGGTCAATTTCGAAATCTCCACAGACGGTGGCTCAAACTATGCCCCGACGGGTAGTGTGGCTTCGGATTTCAATGGGCTGATCTATGTGAGGATGACGGGAGTGGCAGTGGGCTCCTTCAGTGCCAATATCACGCACTCCAGTCCCGGAGCAGGCACCGTCAACACCGCAATTTCCGGAACGGTCAATAATCCCGCCGCTCCTATGATCTTCTTCGAAGAAAACTTTGATTATTCCGCCTCCAGCACCCTGGTCTCCAATGGCTGGACAGCCCATAGCGGAACTGGAACAAACTCTCCTTATGTAACTACTCCGAACCTTACATATCCGAGTTATCCCCTTTTCTCCGGGCTATCTGCCTACCTGCGCCCCAGCGGGGAAGACGTGCACCGCACCTTCACCCCTGCCACAGAGGGCAGCGTCTATGCCTCTTTCCTGGTGAGCGTGGAAGCCGCTTCCACCGGCGGGGATTACTTCTTCCATCTGGGACCCGATCCCATCAGTACCACCTTCCGGGCCAGAGTCTTTGTGAAAACCGATGCTTCAAACAACCTGGCCTTCGGTATCCTAAAGGGTAGCATTACTGCAGAAACCGCCTGGACGGGATTTGATTATTCATTAAACAGCACCTACCTGGTCCTGGTGAAATATGACATCATTCCCGGAGACGGCAACGACACCGTCGCCCTCTGGATCAATCCGGATTTCTCCGCGACTGAGCCTGCCCCCCAGGTAACAGCTACGGACTCAAATTCCGATATCTCCGTGGCCAGTGTTGCCGTGCGCCAGGGCAATGCCGGCAACCTGGTCTCAGGCCTGGTCGATGGCATCCGCATATCCAATAACTGGAACCTGCATTGGCAGCAGACTGCCGTCGATGGCGATATCCTCGTTTCCGGAGAGATGGAGCCCTTCCTGGCCATTGCCGGAGCACCTTCCGAACGGCAGTTCTATCACGTTCAGGGACAGGATCTCACCTCCAATATCACCATCCAGGCACCTGATGGATTCGAGCTTTCCATCTCCAACGATGTAAATGACCCCTGGGATGGTGTGCTAACTGTGCCTCCCACCTTCAATGGAAACGTCTTTGTCCGGATGCTGGTTCCCGAACCTGGTTTGTATGCAGGCAACATCGTGCACACCAGCGGCGGAGCTGATCCTGTGAGTTTCTCCGTCAATGGCGAGGCTTTTGAACCCGCCGGTGAGATCATTGTTGCTGCTGATTTCACTCCTTTCTATGGCACCACCACCACTCCTTCGGCTGTTCAGAGCTATAATCTGAGCGGAAGCGATCTGAGCGGGGATATCTTCGTTAGTGTTGCCAATCCCTACCAGATCAAAGTAAGCTCTTCCGAGACCTGGACAAATTCTCTCCAGCTTCCCTCCACCTTCAACGGCAGCATAGATGTCCGTCTCAATTCCACCACGGCAGGTACTTTCAATGCCACTCTTCTCCACGAAAGCGCTGAAGCCTCCAATGTGGATATCAACCTCAGCGGAACCGTCTCCGTGGGAGTTCCGGATCTGGCGACCCTGCGCACCATGAGCACAGGAACCACCGTCTATACTGTTACCGGCGAGGTCTATCTCACCTTCCAGCAAGCCTTCAGAAACCAGAAGTTTGTCCAGGACGCCACTGCCGGAATCCTGATCGACGATTTCAACGCAGTTATCAGCACTGCCTTCAATCCCGGAGATGGGATCACAAATCTAACCGGGACCATCAGTGAATATGGTGGAATGCTGCAATTTGTTCCCACCCGGAATCCTCTTGCCGCCTCCTCCACGGGTAATGTCATCAATCCGCAACCCATCAGCCTTGCCCAACTGGAAAGCAATTTCGAAGCCTATGAATCCGAGCTGGTTAAAGTGCTGAACGTAAGCTTCACCGCTCCCGGCTCCTTTGCCAACGGCTCCATGTATCAGATCACGGATGGAAACATCACCTTCCCCTTCCGGACTACTTTCTATGATGTGGACTACATTGGAACAGTGATACCGGAAACTGCCAAAGATATCGTCGGAATCCCCAATTCCAGAGTTAGCGAGGGCAACAATTTCACTGCCCGCAGTCTTGCCGATTTCAGCGATCCCGTGGCAGCAATCGCCACCAAACTTGCCATCACCAGCATCGATCCTGCCAGTCCCTATATCAATACTGCCTTCAGCGTCAGCATCCAGTCCCTTGGTGACGACAACGCTCCGGTAAACGTGGATGAGGATACACAGATAACTCTGTCTCTTGCCACCGGAACCGGAACCTTGAGCGGAACTTTGACCGGAACCATCCTCACAGGATCAAACAGCGCCAGCCTCAGTGGCGTGCTATATAACACAGCCGAAACCGGAGTCAGCATCACAGCCAGCGCCACTTCCGGACAAACCCTGCTGCCGGTCACAAGTGCTGCCTTCGAGGTTCTGACTATTCCGGATAACCCGACCGTAACAGCTCTTGCCCGTCCTGCCCAGATAGATCTCAGTGCCGCTACTTCACAAAGTGCAGTACTCATGCAGCTTCAGTCCTATCCTACCGATGATGTCCGGTACCGCCTCTATAATGGCGGGAACCAATACAACTGCTGGGATGGCACCCAATATGTAAGCTCCACCAGCTATTCCGGAGGTCCGCAACCCCTCGGCACCCCCAGCACTTCCGCCACTTGGTGGATCATCTTCGAACGTGGCAGCAATATCAATCCTGCCGCCTCCTATCGCGACCGTCAGGGTCCAGCTTATGACAGTAATTTCCAAACC
>JAQUHL010000247.1 GCA_028683635.1 Candidatus Cloacimonadota bacterium | reverse complement strand
TTACCGGGGGGATCTTTTGGCCTCGCTAAGCAAGCCTATCCTGGCGGTGGTGGGCACCAGAAAATCCAGTTCCTATGGCCGGGAAATGACCCGTAAGCTATTGCAACCTTTGGTAAAACGTGGGATCTGCATTGTCAGCGGTCTGGCGATTGGCATTGATACCATTGCACATCAATGCGCATTGGAACAAGGAAGCTCTACCCTGGCAGTGCTGGCAGGCGGAGTCGATGAAATCTATCCTGCCATGAACAAAGAACTGGCCAGAAGGATAACTGCACAGGGTGCCCTGATCTCGGAATATGAGCCTTGCACCAAGCTGGAGCGCTGGAACTTCCCGGCCCGAAACCGGATAGTCTCCGCACTCTCCCAAAGCGTCTTTGTCGTGGAAGGCACGATCGATAGCGGAGCTTTGCTCACGGCCAAATTTGCCCTCGAACAAAACCGGGAGATCCTTGCCCTGCCCGGAAACATCAACAACCCGAATGCCCAGGGGCCAAACTATCTCATCAAATGCGGAGCCAGGGTCATTACCTGCCCGGAAGACCTCCTGCAGGCCTTTGACCTGGAACCTGAAACGGCTGAACAGATGGAACTCTTTCCCGAGCTGTCCGATAACGAGAAGCTGATCTACGAGAGCCTGAAGCAGGCGGGCAGGGAACTGGGATTCGATGAACTGATGCTGCAGTGCAAGTTCAGCTTCGGCCAGCTTTCCATAGCTCTGCTCAACCTGGAACTGAAGAATCTTATCGCCAAAGCAAGCGGAAACAGTTATCTTTGTCTATGAGGACGTATGAACGATATAAAATATGAAATTGTCAAATCAGCAGATCCCAAGGCGATTCTTGCTCTTTACAGGCAGGCCGGTTGGTGGGAAACGGATGATAATCCCGAGTATTTGAACACTGTGGCCAGGATCGTTTCCGATACCTATTGTTTTGTGGTCGCCCGCCTGGGGGATGAACTGATCGGAATGGGAAGAGCAATCAGCGATGGTTGCAGCGATGCCTATATCCAGGATGTGACGGTATCCCAGGAGCACCGGGGCAGGGGAATAGGCAAAGCCATTATTCGCAAGCTGTTGGAGCATCTTAAGACAAATAATCTACAGTGGATTGGCCTGATCTGTGAACCGGGTTATGAGAAGTTTTACCAAAGCCTGGGCTTCAAGATCATGCCAAATTACACCCCTTTTCTCTACTCCTCCGAAGACTGATAAGGAAGATTCCCTTCAAATCATGATCAAGCTTGAAAACCTTGAATTCAAACACATCCCCCTACTTAAGGAAAAACTGGCAGCTTATCCCCGCCAGGCCTGCGATTATGCCATTTGTAACCTGCTTACCTGGGGAAAGCTATATAACAACCAGATCGGCATCTATAAAGACCGTCTTTTGATCCTCAACCCCCAATATGAATCCCTCTGTTTCCCGATCGGGGCATACTTTTCACCCTCCGAGCTTTTGGAGATAATCCAATGGTTCAGAAGGATATACAAAAAGACGGAACTGATCCTGATCCCGGAAGAGTATCTGGCAGAAACACCGGACTTTGGCAAACTATTTGAAGTTTCCGAATCTGAAGCCTGGGCAGAGTATATCTACAGGATCGAGACCCTCGTCAAACTCCCTGGCAAAAAACTCCACAAAAAGAAGAACCTGGTATCCCAATTCGTGCGTAGCTATCCAGACTACAAAGTGCTTCAGATTACGGCCGATAACAAGGACGTGATTTTATCCTTTACGGCCAAATGGAAACGGGAACGGGAAATTGATGGCATCTACCTCAATGCTGAGCTCAAAGCTCTGGGTTATGCCATGGAATATTGGGATGAACTGCCCATCGAAGGGATTCTGATATGTCATCATAACAAGATTGCCGCTTTTTCCATCTTCAGTGAACAGACCCGGGATACAGTGAGTGTGCATTTCGAAAAATTCGATCCCGATAAAAAAGGCGCTGCGCAGATCATTAATTGGGAAACTGCCCGCCATTTGCAGGATAAATATACCTGGGTGAACAGAGAGCAGGATCTGGGTCTGGAAGGTTTGCGCCAGGCCAAAAAAACTTACATCCCGGAGTATATGCTGAAGTTTCTTTCGGCTGTGCCCCTTTAGCCTTGAGGATTAAGAAAGACCGTTGCACATCCCGATTTATCGGTTTGCAGACTTCCAAATATGCTGGTTGTGAGGCTTATTTTTGTAAATCATTTTCGCCCACCACTCTAAAAGGAGTAGGGCTTCGCCCTATAACCCATTATTCAATGGTCTTAATGATATTTTCCTTGCCAAAAAAATGAGATTGGTATGTTGTGATTCAAACTTAACAAAATCTGAGGTTCTGAGACTGATGAAACGCTTGGCAATATACATTCTGGCGCTATTTGCGCTGCTTGGTTGTGTCCATTACGAAGAGGAAATCTGGCTCAATCGTGATGGATCCGGCAGAGCGGAAGTCCGTATTGTGCATAGGTCAAACTATGCTCAGGGTGATTATATTGACCGTTTGGCAAGCCGTCCCGGCATCAGCCTCCAAAAAAAGCAGATCCGCCGGATAGGCGAGGATATCGAATACATTGTCAGTTTCAAGTTTTCCAGTATCGAAGCTCTGAACAACCTCAATGACAGGATAGGCATGGCAGATTTTGCCGGCAAAATCATTTTGGAAAAGGGGAAAGACCGCAATATCCATTTTTCCAGGGAGATCAATTATCAAGGCGAGGAAGGGGATGAGGAATTTTCCGATATCTTCCGCATGCGCAATGTGGAAGATCCGTCCTGGAGCTATACTCTCCATCTTCCCTGGAAAATCCTCAGCGCCAATGCGGACAGAAAGGATATCGACTTTGCCAAAAAGACGGTCAAATGGAGCTTTATGGCAGATGATATCTGGCACAAACCCCAGACTATGAGCATTGAGGTTCGCAAGGATTTCCCCTGGCTGCCACTGGCTCTGGGAGTCATCGCTGTAATACTGATCCTGTGCCTGGTCCTGTGGATGATAAGAATCACCAGAAGATCCCATCTGATCGACCGCTGGCTCCATCACCAGGAGCATGGGCACTGAGTCCTCCGAATAATTCAGTCTCCACTTTGAAATGACAAAGACCGTTGCACATCCCGATTTATCGGAATACAGACTGCCAAATATGCTGGTTGTGAGGCTTATTTTTGTAACTCTATTCCCGCCCACCACCCTAAAAGGAGTAGGGCTTCGCTCTACAACCCATTATTCAATGGTCTTAAAAAGCTATAGCAGAGAGGATGCGTGATATGGGGCGTATGTTTAAAAAAAAACTGAGGCGTAAAGCCTCAGTTTTGTTATGAGTAGCTCGAGGAGGGTTTTCTATTTAAGGTTGGGTTTGTGTTTTTGCATGTTTCCCATGCCGCAATCTCCCATCATGCCTCCACCACC
>JAQUHL010000246.1 GCA_028683635.1 Candidatus Cloacimonadota bacterium | reverse complement strand
GTAGATTAAGAAGTGATTAACGCTGTCAAGCAAGCAAGAATGGAATATTTAACAGGGAATGACGGTAGAATGACGGTGGTTTTTGAAACAAGAGGAAATAAGGGGAAACAATGGAAACAAGAGGGAATCAAGTCGGAATGTCGGGAATGACGTGGGTGGTTGAGCACTACAACGCTCAATACAACCACAACACACACACATACAACAGTCTCTAAAAAAATGATTGACAGCATGCAACGCCTGATAACGAATGTCTCCCATTGTATCATCAGTTAATAGAATATTTTTCTATGTAGAGAGTCTATGTTTCGCAATGAACATAATATGGAGAAACAAAATGTGGATAATGCAAAAAAGACCCTTCCGTGGCGTCATGCTTATGTTGCTGATAGTCCTTTTTCTGATGCCGGGTGCAGTATTAGCCCAAACGAACAAGGGCTACATGGGTTTGGAAGTTGATATAGTTGGTGCTGAGGATATTCAAAGGCTGGGTTTGAAGGATAACAGGGGAGTAATTGTCACCCAGGTGGCAATCAATAGTAATGCCGCCCGGGCTGGCATTGTGGTAGATGATGTTTTGCTGTACATCAACGAGACTGCCATTAGCTCCGTTGATGAGTTCAAGGATATCATATCTCATTATTCTGCAGGGGACAAGGTGGGTCTTACATATTTGCGGAACAATGTGGAACACACGCAGAAATTTACATTTGGCAGATCTCCCCAAATGGAAAAACCTAAGAAAATGAGCTTGAACAAAAAGCAGAAAAAGCTCATTATTGAACTGCTGGAGACAATCAACGTTCATAACAAAAGTATGGGCTGCCTGGCAATCGGGAAAGGAAAAAAAATCCTTCTTAACCAGGCGATTGGCTTCAAATCTTTGGTGCAGGATAAGCCACTGCCCGCTGATATTGATACCAAATATCGAATTGCATCCCTTAGCAAGATCTTCACAGCCGTGATGATTTATCAGCTTGTGGAAGAAGGTTTCCTGGCTCTGGATACCACACTGGATGTCTCTTTCCCCACGATCCCCAATTCCGCGAGCATAACTGTCTCAATGCTACTCAACCATACAAGTGGGATATTCTCCTTTACGCAGCTGCCAGACTATCACGTGTGGAGTTTAAAACACAATTCGAATGAAGATATGATATCGAGAATCAACTCCTGTGATCCAGTTTTCCAACCGGGGGAGAAGTATCAGTACAGCAATTCCAACTATCTCCTATTGGGCTACATGATTGAAATCCTGGATAGCTGTTCCTATGCGGAAGCCTTGAAAAGTAGAATAACAGACCGGATTGGGCTGAAGAATACCTATTACGGGGCAAAAATCTCTATAGGAAACAATGAGGTCCAATCCTACCTCAATTTGGGATATTGGGAGCTAAGTTCGGAGACCGACATGAGTGTTCCCGGAGGAGCGGGAGGAATTGTTTCTACAGCGGCGGATCTGGTGGTTTTCATGGGAGCTTTATTCGAGGGCCGCCTGCTTACGAAATTGAGCCTGAAAAATATGCTGGATAGCAGGGAGGGGAGGGCAAACGGAATCTTTGAACTACGCTTTGGAAACCAGGTCTATTACGGACACACAGGGCATATAGATGGATTTCATACAATTCTGATCTATCACCCCCGTTACCGCTATGCAATTGCCTATCTTGCCAATGGCGAGGCAGATCTGAAACTGAGCGTGATAGCATTGGTGACGGGGATAATGAACCATCAACAGGTGAATCTTCCCAGGTATCTTCCTGTAATGCAGGTGGAAGATCCGGAAGGCTACGCAGGCGAGTACAGAAATTCCGAGCTGGACATGGAACTACTTATCAAAGTGGAAGATAAGCATCTGTTTGCTTATCCGGCCGGGCAAGGTAAAATTGGGTTACAGGCTATAAGTAAATATCACTTCGAATGCGCCAGCCTGGGAGTGACAATCAGATTTGAGCAGGATAGGAAATCCTTTAGCCTGATACAGGGAGAAGAGACCTACCTCTTTCATAAAGGAGAACAGGGCAGCGGGAAAAAGTAGTGCTGCAATAATCAGATACAAGCTGCCGCTATGATAGATCTGTTTGGTTCTTCATGGCTTTTTGGAGCCGGTTCCGGGTCTCATCAAGACCCAGAATACTCAGTGTGGTGGGCAGATCCGGGCCATGTTGCCTGCTGAGCAAGGCAAGGCGCAGGGGAGTATAAAAGTTTTTCCCTTTTTGTCCGGTGGACTGGATGCCTTCAGCAGTCATTTGTTTGATCGCATCAGGATCGGAGAGGGTGATCCCGGGGAGATGCTCATAGAACCAGGTGATAACCTTCTGTCCGGCTTCACAGTATAGCAGGGGAGCATCTTCCTCTGAGACAGTTGCAGGCTTGTAAAACATGGCACAATAATCCACGAGCTCCGGCAGGAGGATGCAGCGCTGGCGGGCAGCTTCCAAGGCTATGAGGTGGATATGGGGGTCAGGGAGGGTAAGCCCGGCTTTCTGGAAATATGGTTCACTGCGCTGGGCAATGGTTTCCAAAGGCAGGTTTTTCAAGTAGTGGGAATTCATCCAATCGAGCTTGGTGAGATCAAATACTGCTCCGGATTTGGAGACCCTCTCCAGGGAGAATTCCTCACAGAGCTCTTCCAGAGAATACATTTCCCTGTCATCGGCAGCGTGCCATCCCAAAAGGGCAATGAAGTTAATCAGGGCTTCCGGGAGATAACCTTTTTGGAGATAGCTTTCCACCGAGACGTCATTCATGCGTTTACTCAGTTTGCTGCGGTCGGGATTGAGGATCAGGGGCAGGTGTACCCATTGGGGTGCTTCCCAGCCAAAGCATTCATACAGAAATATATGTTTGGGAGTGCTGGAGAGCCATTCTTCACCCCGGATCACATGAGTGATCTCCATGAAGTGATCGTCCACGACCGCTGCCAGGTGATAGGTGGGGAAGCCATCTGCCTTGAGGAGAACCTGATCATCGGATTGAGCTGCATCCATTTCCACTTCGCCCCGGATGAGATCCTGAAACTTGAACTTTCTGTCCTCTGGCATCTTCAAGCGAATTACGTGAGGCTGGTTGGCATCCAGGCGGTCTTGAACCTCTTGGGGACTAAGGTGTAAGCAACGGCGGTCATATTTTACAAATTCCTTGTTTGCCTGCTGCCTGGCTCGCATTTCATCCAATTCCTGAGGCGAACAGAAGCAGGGATAGGCAAACCCCTTTTCCAGAAGAATCCTGATCTGTTCATGATAGAGATCCAGCCTTTGGGACTGGATATAGGGGCCGAATTTCCCCCCTAAAGAGGGGCTTTCATCAGGAGTTAGCCCCAAACGATCCAGAGTTTCGATCAGGTTCTGGATAGCGCCATCGATCAGGCGGTTACGGTCAGTATCCTCGATGCGGAGAATAAAGCTGCCTTTGGTCTTGCGGGCAAAAAG